>JBDLIZ010000471.1:0-4930 GCA_039714615.1 Pseudomonadota bacterium
ACGTCCTACCCTTGCTGCATCACGTGGCAAATCCTGAATGCCCGCAGCGCCTGCCTGTTCCAGCACTGTCATCCAGCGCTGCTGGACGGGCAGTGCAAACACCTGCAGGGCTGCCGAGGGCATGGTGGCAACATAACCGGCGCTGGGCTTGAACGGCCAGAACTGGTAGACATTCACCTGTACCTTGGGCACCGGGAACGGCGCCAGCGCCTTGGCCGCTTCCGCCAGCACCGGGATGGGCGGCACCAGTTCTTCTATCCAGATAGTCCCGGTCTGCTCGCCCTGGGTGTCATAGATCGGCTGGCGCTTGCCGTTCAGGCGTTCAAACAGCACCACGCGCTCCGAATCCGCCACGGCACGGGCAAACGCGGCATCGTCTTCGGCTGATTTCGGTCGCTGGAAGTCCATGTCGAACACGATGACGGCAGCACCCTGTTCAACCAGCTTTTCGATCAACTCCCCGTGAATGGAACGCGGCCAGTCACGCGGCAACTTGGGCAGGCCCAGACCGGCAATGTCGCGCTCGTTAATGGCAACCAGCGCTACCTCGGGAGGGGGTTCAATGGCACCACGCACCTCGAACAGCCAGTCAAGACCGACATGCTTCTCGAAATCAGCACCCAGCGGCGTCAGCCCAAGGATGACGCCAACCAGGCCGGTCAGGATACCGAAGACAAACCCCTTGGTTAACTTATGCATAACTTTCGAGCATTATGTATGACCCATGAATTATGCGACAAACATATTTTATAAAGCTTACACCTACCAGGACACTAGCAGGCGTGGATATATGTATCGCTTGAAAATATTTTTTCTTTTGTTCAATAGCCAACAGGGTTCGTCTCATTCTGGCTATTACCCGAATCAGATATAAACATCATGTAGCAAATAGCAGACAGAGACAATGGAGCGTATCAATCGGTTCAAGACAGGGTCATAATACAGCTTATCCATTCAAGCTCAGGCAATTTGATAATGCAGTTGTCCGGGTAAAGCATACTCCTTACAGAGTAAACAGTAGCTTCTCCTGGCTGAAGCCGGCAAACGCAATGGCTGCCTTTAATAAGTTCCATGAACTACGATACTGGCGACATGTTTATTATCCACGGCAAAGGCTATGGTGTTATACCGCTGCGCGGCCGCATCAGTAAAAAAGGGCCCCGACTGGAGCCCTTTTAATATGGAAGTTAGGGGGAGAAACAAGTCTCCCCTTTATCCAGCCTCAGGGCTTTTTATCTCTCGTTCCAAAAATCGGGCCCTGGAAGAAAATCCCATCCAGTATCAGACTAACTCCTGTTAATCGAGGCTACTAATTTGGATTAAATAATGAAAGGGCTCCCTGGGGAGCCCTTTCCGGGTTTTACCGCCCAATCTCCTGCAAACCCAGGCAGTCAGTTAGCCTGGAAGGCAGCAGACGACCATCAATCGCACTCGTTCACAGATGTGAACGGATTGTCAATGCAACTGAATTCAGCGTCTCCTCCAGAGGTGGTATACCAGACAGGATCGGGACTGAATCCCGTCTGATAGTCTGCATGACTTTGTCCTTTGCTCTTGTCGTAGCAGGGTTTCAGATTGCCGGTCTGACCCTCAGGGTTCGGAGAACACGCTTCCATGGTTTTAACGCGATCACCGTCATTGCATACGCAGGAATATGACATCGTCTCAGCACCTCGATCGCTACATTCTTGCCCATCGGGATCAACTGCACAATCCGGATCTCCAGGTTGTACGAGGTAGACGACTGTGCCATCACCCACGTTCGTACAACTTATGGCGCCAAGCCATGCATTGTTAGCATCTGAATTACATTGCGGAACTGTTGTCACTGGCGGTGGTGAACCTGTTCCAGGCAGGTCATAACAAAGTGCAAGGCTTGCAGTCTCTACTATTTGATCATTTGTTTCCAGCAGATCAGGATCCTGATTGAATATCTCCTTATCCTCCCAGGCTCCATCGGTACTGTATATAAAATTAGTAACTTTTTTACTAGCCTTTGTAAGGGCGTAATTGATTGGGATACTACTGTAGAATGTTACTTCTTTGGTGGCACAGTTATATCTGTAAGAAGCGGTCTCAGGGAGTAAATCCCCCGGCCTGATCTCCACGAGTTCCTCTGTATGTATAGAATCAGGCCCCTCTAAATCACCCTCTGCAAATACATCAGTATCAGAACAGGAGATTTTAGCTGACATCTGCAAGACCAAACTATTTGCCGTATAGTCAGCACAGGTGGAATTGCCCTCAGTTGGTTGGACTACTTCCGAATATTTGCTCGGGATAAATCCTACGGCCGATGCCTGTTGTAACACGGCCATTAAACTGAAAATCGATATTGATGTCAGTAGTTGACTCATTCGCTTGTTCATCACATTATCTCCTTTATTGTATTAGAAAAAATCCACCTAAAAACTCAGGCTCAATTGGCCCAGGATTGTTAAATCCGGGAAATAGGGTCCTGTTGCTGGTTCATCACGGAATTCCCGGTAGCTGTCGTCCTGATAACTGAATTCGGTATCAAAAAGATTCTTGACACTGATGCTAAGCACACCGCTGCGTTTGGGTAAACGATAACCTGCCGACAGGTCCACCAGAAAGAAATCATCTTCGCCATCGGCCAGGGAGGCATTAACGTCACGCCTGACCTTTTGGTCAACATGGGTACCTGTCAAACCAGCGAACACGCCTGACGGGTGAAAATACGTGATGCCCAGCGGCAGACTCCATGTCCTTACGCTGAGAGGACGACTTCCATTAGCTGTGGCAACACCCTCATCGCTTTCATAATTGTCATAGATCACTTTGCCGCTGACGGCAATACTCTGTGTTGGTGTCCAGTATCCGAATAACTGGTGATTCTCTTCCTCCCTGTCTTCGTACACCGCTTGAGTATCACCTTGCAATTGAGGTTCTTCCATATCACGCTTGCTTATCACTGCACCGAAAGTCAAATCACGGTGGGCATCCCAGTCAACACCAATCGCATAACGCTTTGATTCGGTCGCGTTAATATCATCAAAGAGCTGATTGAAGCCAACAATCTGGGTTGGCTCAAGGGTCCTGTTGGCGACCAGGACAGGTTTCATTACTTTGAAGGCGGCCGCCCGAACAGTAATTTCATCATTGACATCCCAACTGGCACCAAGCTTCGGATAGATCCCGCTCTCATCGAACTCATCTCTGTCAAAGTCCTCATAGCTAGCGCCAAGCGTGAAAAGTAGCGAATCCAATGGCCTGAAATTTAAATAGAGGTATCCTCTGTCATGATCGATCTTGTCGCTATCCTGCTCCGCCGCGAGAGGGATCACAGTGCCCGGCGGTCCAAAGGCGCCCTGGACATCCACGACATCAAGCTCTCTAGTGGAGTCACGATCTATCTCACTGACTGCTGCTCCCGCAATGAGATTCATTGTCTTGCCTTGCCACAGATACTGGAGTTCGTATTGATCACCTTCGTCGTCAGTCTTGAGCCTTTCGTCGAGGCGCAATCCGAAATCATCATCAGGGAAAAGCAGATCATCGGGACGGCTGGACTCATCCTTCTCGGATCTGTCGTTTTGTATATAGGATAATAAAACATCCGAATTTATTGACGGTGAGAACCTGAGGCCAAGGCGTGCTGTTTCAGACTCTCGATCAACTGTTTTGTCTTGCATGAAATCATCAGGGTCAAAATTGAAAGCGAGATCACCTTCTTCAGATTCCCGTTCACGATATTCAGCCTGAATATTAAAGCTGGGTGAAACTGCCCATTGAGCAAAAATATTGTCTATGTCCTGGTTCAGACCATTGTTGGGACGCCACCCATCGCTATCAAAGTGATATGTTCCCGCGCTGATTGAGAAATTGTTATAAACACCTGAGACAACCGCCTCTCCTCCTTTTGTATCATTGCTTCCGCCTAATGCCGATACAGTCGCACTCGCTCTATTTCTCTGGAATAAAGGTGTGAACTCATTATAACCTGTGCTGGCAGGACCGCCTTGCGTCACCGTGTTCAAATTGGTCTCTGTACTGCTGGGTTGAATCGGGTTTAAGCTTACATCCTGCAACATTTGAGCCTGCAACTGTTCACTGACCCTGGCTATTTCGTGACGTCGCACTTCCCTGTAGGTGTCTGCAAGAAAGCGATGAGCAGAGGCATTGGACGGATCCAAACCAATCGATTCTGATGCTTGATTGATACCGAGCTGAGTGAAGCCCAAATCCCTGTAAACACGGGCATGGCTTACGCCTCTGGCGGCCCGGTCCTGGTCGAGTAAAAATCGGCCACGATAAATGGCTCGATTGTCATTCAGCTCGATGGACTTTTCCATATCCTGAACAGCTTCAACCGGCCGATTTTCCGTTTGCTTGGCGATACCGTCGTAGAGGTAGGCAGTCGGATCATTCGGATCAAGCTGCTTGGCAATGGCGAACTGCTCGGTATCCAGCGGTGCCCGCTTCTCCTCGAAGTAGGTCTTGCCCAGGTAGGAGCGCAGCAAGGCACTGTTCGAATCCAGCGCCACGGCCACTTCAATATCACGTCCACCAGCCGCGACATCACCGCCGCTTATTTTGGCCAGCCCCAGGCCGAGGTGCGCCATGGGATCCGAGGAACTCATATCAATGGCGCTCTTAAAAGCTGTTTTTGCCGCTTCGTTATCGAATTCCGCCAGTGCCGCATAACCGAGCGTCAACTGTGTGCGCGACAGCCCCGGATCCAGGGCTGCCGCCTGCCGTGCTGACTCCCTGGCCTGCTTGCGATCACCCGACATCAGCTGGAGTTCGGCCAACCGTGCCAGCGCCAGGGCATCGTTCGGCTGTTGCTGCACGGCCTGCTGCAGGGTATCGCGCGCAGCCGGTATATCGAATGCCGCCTGCTGGGCATAGGAAAGCGCGATTTTTGCTGCCGAACTGTCGGGGCTCAGTTCCACCGCCTTGTTACCAT
>JBDLIZ010000472.1:0-4912 GCA_039714615.1 Pseudomonadota bacterium
ACTGCCTCGATATTGACCGTATACTGTGTCACGCCGTCGGCGCGGATGCCCGTTGGCGCCAGCACCGGTGGAATCGGCAGCGCATCGACAAAGGGTGTCAGACCGCAATCGACCGCGTTATCCCTGCAGGCACTGGTTGAACCCTGGAATACACCACCACCGGCCTCGCAGGTATCGCGCGCCACGGCGTCCGAGCAGGACTCATCCGGATTGCAGCAGGCGCCTGTGGGTTGCGGGCAGGGGTTGGGGCTGCAGGAGTTGGTATTGGTGTCCGGGGTGCCACCCTGGCCGGTACACGACGGGGTGTCGGTCACGGTGCAGGCGCCGTCCTGGAAGCAGCAGGCAAACACGTTACCGACCGGGGTGAAATCGATAGTCAGTGAGGGTGGGTTGCCGCCTTCGCGGGCACTGAAGCGCCGGGTCGACGTCCCTCCACCTTCCAGGCCGACAAGGATCCAGCCATTGTTGTTGACCGGATTGTCCAGCCAGTCCTGCAGGTCGCTGACCATGGCGGCATTACCGGCCACGCTACTGTCCCAGATACCCTGCGCGCCGTTGTTGTCGCCGACATCGGTACTGGCGCTGATGACGCCGAAGTCGCCGCCCGGGTTGTTCCAGCCGATCTGCTGGAATTTTGCATCCAGCCAGGTCGCATCGCCCGGATTGGCATCCAGACCGCGGCCGCCGCCACCGGCGCCGGCATCACAATTGACCGTGCCTTCCCCCCAGTCTTGTGACAGGGCGCGCAGGGTCATGGTCTGGGCGATGTTGCCACCGGATCGGTTGACGGTAAGTGTCAGGCTTGCGCTGTTGATGGTCGAGCCGGCTGGGACGGCACCGGCAATGTCGAAGCGCACTGGTGCGCGTCGCAGCAGCCCGTCTTTGGTCTGACCGGCAAATAGATTAGTGCCCGCACCACAGGTATTGTCCTCGAAATTCGGGTCGGCCTGGGTCGGGTCCGTGCCCTGGTAGATGGTGTTGTCGTTGACGGGGTTGATCGTCACTTGTGCGGCGGATGCGAGCAGGCTGCTCAGTGTCAGTGTTACGCCGATAATTATAGATAGCACGCGCGCGCCCGGTTTGATACTCATGAATGACTTCCTCCTGGTGTTGTCAATCGACCATATGGTTGCCGCTATATTCTGTGCTGTACCCGGCAACCCGTGTGCTTGAAGATAGGTGCGATACGTCACGAGCCCATCTGTGTTCATTCTTCTTACAACATGTAAATCAGGGCAATAGATCTACCAGTTTCCCAGCTGCTGACAGTTCAGGCAGGTGCCGGTAGTGACTGGAAATTGTCTGACTTATTGTAATAATGTAAAACGCTATCAAAATCAGAATTCGACTCTGCATTTAAAATAGAGACTATCCGAGCAGGCTATGCTATGGGGTGTTCACCCTAAACACTGCGGGGTGTTCACCTTATCCATGACAATAAACCCCCTTTGTTGCTTTTGTTGGTCAAGTCAGAAAACAACTATCCATTACGCACAAATTTAAGGCTGGTGGAATACTCCTGTCGAACGACCGAAAAGGTCGATTGCTGTCTATCGTTTTGAGTCAAAGCAGAGGTATTTCGTCTGCATTGCCCAATCGACCATGTGCGGTATCAACTCGCATAATCTAACATTGGCGTCATGAAATCCGGACGTGTCAGCCAGACTGCCCTAAAGATTGGGCTCATCATGATCGCACTCAACGAGAAGGTGGAGTGGAAGACTCGACTGCCCCGGAACCTGGCGGAGCTCACTGAGCGTCTGATCCTGGCGGCAGGCGTCCCCGGCTACGGCTATCGAATGATCAGCCTGAACAAGAAATCCTGGTCGGTTCGTCTCTACGAATACTTCGAAACCAAGACGCCGGGCACGTTCGAAGGGATTGGGGAACGAAAGATCTTTATGAATGAGCAGGTATTAGCGGCGATCAAGGCAGGTGCAAAACAGGTTCTGGTTGTGGGCGCTGGCTTCGATACGCTTTGCCTCCGGCTGGCCCCACAGTTTCCACGAGTCGAGTTTTTCGAGGTGGATCATCCAGCCACCTCCGCGGCCAAAGCAAAGGGGGTTGCGCAAGAGGGCCAGCCGGAAAACCTGAGCCTATTAGCAGCCGACCTCAACGAAACGCCGTTGTCGGTACTCATGAAGGAGGCTGGGCGCTGGGACACCAGCGCTCAGTCGGTTGTCGTTGCTGAAGGACTCTTTATCTACCTGAAGGCGGAGGTGGTGCGCCAAGTATTCCGTGAAGTAGCTGCGTGTACGGGACCAGGCACCTGGGTTGCGTTCTCACATGGGATCACGATAAAAAAATATCGCTTCACAAACGCTTTGTTGAGACTGATTGGGGAGCCATGGTTGTCATCGTGCGCAAGCGCAGACCTGCCTGAGTATATTGGCCCGGGATGGTCGGTGATCGCAACAAGAGGGACGCACTCAAGGCGCGATCTTGAGGGTTTCGCGGTAGCAGAGAAA
This sequence comes from Pseudomonadota bacterium, assembly GCA_039714615.1. Taxonomy (GTDB): domain Bacteria; phylum Pseudomonadota; class Gammaproteobacteria; order JAAEPA01; family JAAEPA01; genus JAAEPA01. The sequence continues at coordinate 2,469 of JBDLIZ010000472.1, forward strand.
CGCTAGATCTAGCCCCTTTTATCTTTTTTATGTAAGTGCTACGGGTCTGTCCATGCGACTTTGACCACATTGTGCCGATGGATGTTGGGCTGAGGTTTATGTGAGTAATCGACTTGAAGGAGTGCTCATGGCCCCAAATATTTAGGTGATTAGCCCCATCTCTCAGCTGATATCTTACGAAAGGGCGATGGGGATAGGTTGGCGAAACCCTCGGTGGCATGGATGCCGCCGTGGAGCGTACATGGACGTATTTACCGCGTGTTTCGGCAGCCTATCCCCACCGCCGAGGCCCAGCTGAGAGATGGGGCTAATCACCAATATTTATAAAAGCAGCTGCGGCCCTCCAGCTAACTTGACTTGACAAATAACCCCGAAATTGAAAGTGGTATGAAGTAGCTTCAAACCTGGTTATTGAACTATTCTGATAATTATTACCCGCTTTCGTAAACGACCTCGTTCTTTTCGGATGAGGTCAACTGTGGGTTTCCTATAGAAAACCGCAAGGGGAATCCAGCAAAATACAAAAGCGGTGAACCAGAGGAGAGTAAAGATGAGTAAAGTGGTTGAAGAAGTGATGTCAGCAAATGCTGATTATGTTTCAAGCTTTGGTGACAGGGGCGATTTACCCATGCCTCCTGGCCGGCAGTTTGCCATATTGACATGTATGGATGCGCGACTAGATCCAGCGAAATATGCAGGGCTTTCCGAGGGAGATGCACATGTAATTCGTAACGCGGGCGGCAGAGCCAGTGATGACGCTATTCGCTCTCTGGTCATTTCCTATAAATTACTTGGCACCAAAGAATGGTTCGTGATTCACCATACCGACTGTGGAATGGAAACCTTTACGACTGAAATCATGGGCGATCTGCTGTCAGGCAGTCTTAAAACAGCAAGTGTCGATGAGAGCGGCTGGCATGATAGCAACGCAGGTGGCGGAACCAGCGATGGCAAATACATCAACTGGCTTACCATTAGTGATAATACGAAGAGTGTAGTTGAGGATGTCCAACGTATCAGAAGCAACGCTATGGTTCCTTCTGATATTCCAATTTATGGCTACATTTATGAGTGCAAAACCGGTGAGTTAATAGAGATACCAGAAGCCACAAAGGCAGGTAAAGCCTGTTAAATACCTAACCAGTGATTTTACTTGATAACCCAAAGTTGCTGAATAGAGCCCTGCAACTTTGGGCAACTAGTACATAATGGTCGCTTCCCATCCAGTTCCTACCTTTCGAGTAAATTCCTTGAATGTCCATAGGCGCATTCCTGCAATACATGCCCATATTGAGATTCGAAACAATCCGATAGTTTCTCAGGAAACCACCCCCCCGTAACTCCCACAAGACTCACCCCTCATGCCGACCGCATCACCCGAAGGGCGTATGGCCTTTCATCACCCGTAAATGATCCGTTGACTAGTGAGGAAAAGTGTTTATCCTCCCTATACTTGGCAAGCATAACGCTTCCACGCCCCACGGGCGACGCTCGCTCACGCCATGTTTAAATGTAGTTGTCAATGAATCACACCGAACTGGCCTGATGATAAGTGCTTGTCGCGAGCTTAGTTGGATGCGGCCGGGCATTCTCATGCGTCCTATTGCCGCGTTGCTGTTTGCATGCATCTGGCTGCTGATGCAGCAAGCAGTCGCGCAGAACACCGCGCCGCTGCCATCCTTCGAGCAACTCGAAGCAGAGGGGGCGGTCATCGGCGAAGTGCGAATTGACAACCAGAACATTTTCGATCTGAACGACCCGAAGGAAAATAACCTTCTTTTTCGGCTTGCCAACACCTTGCACATCCGCACGCGTCCCAGCGTCATCCGGCGCGCCCTGTTATTCAAAAGCGGGGAACCCGTATCGGTGCAGTTGATCGAAGAGACCGAACGCCTGCTTCGCGACAACAATTACCTTTACGACGTGAAAATCCGTCCGCTTGCCTACCAGGATGGCGTTGTCGACATAGAGGTCACTACCCGAGACACCTGGACACTGGATCTGGGGCTAGGCTTTACGCGCAAAGGGGGCGACAACGAAACCAAGTACGGACTCGAAGAATACAACCTTCTCGGTACCGGCATCGGAATCGGATGGCAACGCACCATCATCGACGAAGGCACAACCGACCAATTCGAGTTCCAGATCGACCAGCTTTTCGGAACAAGAACCAGGCTGGGCTATAGCTACGAGGAGCGCCACGACGGCAAGGGGCAATTTGCATCGCTGGTACGCCCATTCTATGCACTCGATGCGCGCTGGGCTGCCGGCGTTAAGGGCTCCACCGCGGACAGATTGATTTCGAGTTATACCGACGGTGTGCTGACCGGCCAGTATCGACAAGACCGGGACCTTGTAAATGTATTCGGCGGCTGGTCGAAGGGTCTGATTGATGGCTGGACTCGACGTTATTCTGCAGGTCTTGACTATCTGAAAGACGATAA
>JBDLIZ010000473.1:0-4905 GCA_039714615.1 Pseudomonadota bacterium
GTCTCGGCCCACTCATTCTCGGGCACTGAATCATAGACGATCCCCGCCCCGGCTTGGATGTGCAGATGACCGTCCTTGATCACCGCGGTACGAATGGCAATGGCGGTATCCATATTGCCGTTCCAGGCGATATACCCCACGGCACCACCATAGATTCCCCGCTTTACGGGTTCAAGCTCTTCAATGATCTCCATGGCGCGAATCTTAGGGGCTCCGGTCAGGGTACCGGCAGGGAAGGTGGCACGCAGTACATCCATGGTCGTGCGTCCCGCCTGAAGTTCACCTGTGACATTGGAAACGATGTGCATGACGTGAGAATAGCGCTCGATGAGCATTTTTTCGGTCAGCCGTACACTGCCGATCTTGCTTACCCGCCCCACATCATTGCGCCCCAGATCGATCAGCATTAAGTGCTCGGCCAGTTCCTTGGGATCCGCCAGCAGGTTGCGTTCGTTCTCTCTGTCCTCACTGCCGCTGCTTCCCCGGGGTCGAGTCCCGGCAATGGGCCGTACCGTTACCTTGCGATCCTCCAGATGGACCAGTATCTCCGGTGAGGAGCCGACGATCTGGAATCCCTCAAATTTTATGAAATACATATAGGGAGAGGGATTGAGGCTGCGCAGGGCCCGGTACAGATTCACGGCTTGGGCCTTAAACGGTATGGACAGCCGCTGGGACAATACCACCTGCATGACATCGCCATCGATGATGTACTGCTTGGCCTTGTCTACGGCCTGTTTGAAACCCCGTTTAGTAAATCCCGATACGAAGTCCGATTCTCCGACCTCTCGGGCGAGACTGGACAGCCCATAGGCCGGCACCGGCTGGCGCAGCTGCTGTTCGAGTTCCTGTAAACGACGTTCACCCTGGGCCATGGCATCCGGCTGGGTGGGATCGATATGGACCACAAAATACAGACTGCCTTTGAGATTATCGAACACCACCAGTTGCTCAGACAGCATGAGCAGGATATCCGGCGTCCCCAGCGGGTCAGGTTTACCGCCGTCGTCCAGTCGAGGCTCGATATAAGCGATGGTGTCATAGCCGAAATAACCCACCAGACCCCCGGTAAAACGCGGCAGACCTTCGATCTCCGGAGTACGATAGCGGGACTGGAAATCCTCGATCCAGGCCAGCGGGTCATCCACCTCTTGATGGCTTATGGTCTGGCCTTTTTCCAAGACCCAGATCTTGCTTCCCCGTACTTGGATGATGGTCTTGCAAGGCAGTCCGATAATGGAATAACGGCCCCATTTTTCTCCCCCCTGAACCGACTCGAACAAATAGCTGCAAGGGTGATTCGCAAGCTTAAGATAGGCACTCACGGGGGTATCGAGATCGGCGAAGACCTCTCGCACCAGAGGAATACGGTTATAACCCTCGGAGGCCAACTGCTCGATTCGTTCAGGGGTCATTACATCCATAGATTATGCCATATGGTCAACTAAACTGGCTAACAGGTATCCATCAAGCGGCCTGTTCAAGCAGGCCACTCAATTCGGTCATTGAATCGATCACGGCATCCGGGGCATAGTCGCGGATGTCTTCACCATGATTGTATCCGTAACTCACACACACGATCTGAAACCCCGCGGCACGGGCGGCCTTTACATCGCTGCGCGAATCCCCCAGCATCAGGCAATCTACAGGGGTGATACCCAGGATTTGTGCCGCGTGCAGCAATGGCAGAGGATCAGGTTTTTTTCTAGGCAGCTGATCGCCGCTGACTACGATTTCGAAGTACTGCGCAATCCCCAGGTCCCTGAGCAGAGGTCGGGTGAAGCGTTCGGCCTTGTTGGTTACACTGCCCAGCCGAAAGCCCCCCGAAGATAGATAGGCCAGCCCCTCCATAACCCCGGGATAGAGCAGACTGCGCTTAGAGGTATTTTCGGCATAGAGCCCCATGAAAATCGGTAATGCCGCACCATACAACGCTTGATCGGGCTCTCCGTCGATGCTATCGAGCAACGCCCGCTTGATCAGGCGTTCCACACCGTTGCCCACCCACTGACGCACCGCCGCCTCCCCCCGCTTGGGCAAGCCGAGGCCTTGCATCATCTCATCGACACAAAAGGCCAGGTCCGGAACGCTGTCGACCAGTGTCCCGTCCACGTCGATAAGCACCATCTTGGGCTTTTTCAGGGCCACAGGCGTCACTCCAATTTTCGAATCAAAAAGCTGATACACTCACGAGCTCTCGGACAGGCTCCTATATAGATCATCAGCTACGCTGCCTTCGCATTCGCCTTACTCATTTCATCACGCATCGCAGCGATAGTGGCCTGATAATCATCGGTGCCGAAGATCGCCGATCCGGCCACGAAGGTATCCGCGCCGGCCTCCTTGATCTCACGAATATTGTTGATCTTTACACCACCATCGACTTCCAAGCGGATGTCGTAGCCACTGCGATCGATCTTGGCGCGCGCAGTACGCAATTTATCAAGCGTAGCGGGGATGAAAGATTGTCCGCCAAAACCGGGATTGACCGACATCAGCAGCACCATGTCCACCTTGTCCATGACATAGTCGAGATAATCCAGCGAGGTGGCCGGATTGAACACCAATCCCGATTTGCAACCCTGATCCCGGATCAGCTGCAAGCTGCGATCGATATGTTCTGTCGCCTCGGGATGAAAAGTGATGTAGTTCGCACCCGCCTTGGCAAAATCCGGAATGATGCGGTCCACCGGTTTCACCATGAGGTGGACATCGATCGGGGCGGTCACACCATGTTTGCGCAGCGCCTTACATACCAGCGGGCCGATGGTCAGGTTCGGAACATAGTGATTATCCATGACATCGAAGTGGATGATATCCGCCCCGGCTTCCAGTACAGTATCGACCTCCTCTCCGAGGCGGGCAAAATCAGCAGACAAAATGGATGGCGCGATGAAATCTGGCTTGGGCATAGGTCATATCTCGTTGTGAATAGTAAAAAAACCAAAGTTCTTAGAACGGCGAACTTTACCCCATCAACCACCAATTTGCAGCTTTAGGGGCGAAAAACTTACTCTACCCTGGTGTGTTAGGTGCACGGTCATTGCCCTATCCATCGACCTTTTTTCACTCTAGCCAATTGATAACCAACTGACACACAGGAGATTTGAATGTCACTAGCCATTTCCTTACATGTCCTGGCCGCAGTCATCTGGGTCGGCGGGATGTTTTTTGCCTACATCGTGCTGCGCCCTGTGGCCGCACGGCAACTGAATCCCGAATTACGCCTAAAATTATGGCGAGAAAATTTCCGGCGATTTTTCACTTGGGTATGGGCCGCAGCGCTCATCCTGCTTACCACAGGCTACTGGATCGTCTTCCAAGTCTACTCGGGTATGGCCCAGGTGGGCCTGCACATTCACATCATGCAGGGTCTTGGTATTCTAATGATGCTGATCTTTGCGCACGTTTACTTCGCACCGTTCCAACGGCTGAAACGCAATATCGATGCCGGCGATTTACCAGCCGCCGCCAAGGACCTGGCACTGATTCGCAAAACCATCGCCATCAACCTGACCTTAGGTCTGATCCTGATCGTAGTGGCAACGGGTGGGAAATATCTGTAATCCAATATGAAAAGACCCGCAACAGCGGGCCTTTTTTTCCTATTCAACCACTGTCAAAAACACTAATTACAGGACTGACTGGCGTAATGGGCCGCCAGATTTGCGATATCCCCATCCGAGAGTGGCGCTACCATGGCCTTCATGGTGGGATCCCCACGATCGCCCGCCTTGTAGGCCTTGATCGACTTGGCCAGATAGGGTTCATGCTGACCGGCCAGATTCGGATACAACGGATTGGTGCTCTTGCCATTGGCACCGTGACAGGCCGCACAGGCGGCGGCCTTGGCCTTACCGGCAGCGGCATCACCTCCGGCCATTGCCATTCCACTACTCATAACCAACAAAATCGCGCTCAACATCACCGTACTCTTTCTCATGTTGCATTCTCCTTCTGTTTGATGACTTGTTTGGTAGGGTATAAAAAACCGTCCAAGTCCGTTATTAAAGATGAGCCAGTTGCTGAATTTTACCGTCTATGAGTAAAAAGTGAAACACTACTAAAGTGATGGTTATCGATGCATTGATTGAAATGAGATGTAAAATGACTGAGTTATTGTTGAGCCATTCCTTCCACCTTCAAACACCACCTCAGAGCGTCATTTTTTAATAACCACCCCATTGAGGATGCCATGGCTTTAACCACCCACGATGACCGACCGCTGCTGATCTATGACGATGCCTGTAGTATTTGCCGGGCGTGGGTCTCTTACTGGCAGCAGCTCACCGCTGAGAAGGTGCGCTATGTGCCTTTCCGGGACATGCTCGACAGACTCCCGCACGTCTCCCGGGAAAACCTCGAGCGCGCGATCCATTTCCTCAATGAGGACGGTACCCTTTCGAGTGGGGCGCATGCGGCCTACAAGGTTCTGCGCCATGCACCGGGAAAGGGGCACTGGTTATGGTTATACCGATTCGTTCCCGGCTTTGCGTGGCTGGCCGAAGGGACCTATGCCTTCTTTTTGATCCCAAACCCCGCCATTCAACGAATAGGGCTGTGGCTGTGGAGACGACCGCCACCCAAACCTGCCGAGTACCGGCTGGTCTCGGGACTGTTTCTGCGCCTGCTGGCATTGATCTATCTGGCGGCCTTCATTTCCATTGGCGTACAGATACTGGGATTGTCCGGATCTGAAGGTATCTTCCCCTTCGCCGAGGCACTTCGTCACGTTCAGGAGCAACAGGGGTTAGAGCGTTACTGGTTCTATCCCACGGTATTTTGGATCAACGCCAGCGACCTGGCACTTCAGATCATCCCCATCTTGGGCTGCGTTTTCGCCGTTGCTCTATTTTTCAATCGCCTGCCACGCCTCTCGCTTATCTGCTTGTTCGCGCTCTACCT
>JBDLIZ010000474.1:0-4882 GCA_039714615.1 Pseudomonadota bacterium
GAATTTGAACCAATACCATGCGGCTTTGCTGAAGTTGCTGGGAGAGCGCTATGAAGGGCTATATTCCGGAAACGGCTGAAGGATGTGCGGAATGTCGGCCCGACAGCACCGGATCACCTTGGCTAAACAACTCATCCAACGCCGCACAGTCGATCCCGGATAACTCGGTTTGACGATTCAACAGATCCGCATTACGCTCGGCTTGAACGACGATCCCCTGCACCTTACCGTATGAAAGCCGTACCCCGGGATATACAATCGGAATCAGATCCTCTATCGGACGTAACGCATTGGGAGCCATTACCCGCAGGGCCACGATCGCTCGCCTCAACTGAGCCTCATCAACGGGCACGCAGGCCAGAAAATGTGTTGAACTTGATGGCTCAAAGTGGTTCTTGAGCACCTCTTGGGCTGCCGCTCCGGCAGCATAGACGGTGGGCCGGGAAATCCCATAGGCCTGGCTTAACTGTGTCTTTGTCCCATGTTCCTGTTGCTGTGCCAACGCACTTGCGGCACACTCTACCTTCTGGGAAGTCGTCAGTGCAGTGCGGTGTAGCCCCGTCATGGGCTGCTCCTTTTTGTGAGTGATCGGTGGAGTTGTGAATCCCTATCATCTCACAATCACTCTCTAACGACTTCCCTTAATTTTCTGGCTTTATCGTTCCAGACAGGGCTCCTTTTCGCGGCTTGCTCCTATCTTAATGTGTAAAGCAGATTGATCGGTCCCATCATTCGGCGCTAGTTGGAGAAGTTATTTCGTGCGCATTCCTTAGGTTAGTTTCGGTACGTGTATACAGGAGGTCGTGGAGTGGCCCTGGCTAACCCAATATGTCCTTTCGGTTATAGTGATACTATTATCGTTGGTAATCAGCAGCACGGAAGAACAGCGTGTACCATAATGTTCGCTAGCGATGAAGATCGGTGAAAGAAGCCTTTCCCAATCCTTTCCTACGCCCGTATCGGGTAGCTTGTCATCGGTAGGGATGTGCCGGTCAGAAAGCATCTCCAGGAGACGATCGGTAGGCAACGGATTATGTTCCAGCGCGGTTTGGAGCAGCCGCTTGCCCCGTTCCACCTTTGGCCAAGGGGTATCGAGCAGGCGGTTACTCAGCCCGTAGACCCCGGGGCGCAGTTGCGTTATTTTCTTTTCCCTATTTGAGAAATAAAATAGTGAATATTCATCGCCTACGAGCAGGTTAAAACCGTTATATCGGTCGGTGTTTTTTTGCAGCGCTTCTAGAAACGCCCACGGAGAATCGGTTCCCTGAAGATAGTCTGATACCAGCAAGCCGCGCGATACCCGGTTTCGTTTTTCCCGGTTAGCGTTTCGATAATTAGTGACCGCGGCAAATCGACCACTCCGGTCAACACCTAGCCAGGTTCCGCCTTTTTCGAGGTCGCGTCCGGCAAGGACATGCGGGGCATCGTCCCAGAAGGCCAGAGTGGCGGTCTCGCGCGTAAAATATTCATCCCGATTGGCGGCCAGGATAAGCTTGAAATCGGTATTTTGCTGGTAGGCGAACAGAATGAGACACATGAGAAGATCGGCCTTTAATAAAAAGCTACAAGAGCAATATACCATGAACAATTATGTTAACCGTTTACTGCAACAGCTGGGACCGTTACGCATCATGCTGTTTACCCTGGCCCTCGTCCTGATCGTGTTCGCCCCCGAGGCGGGCGTTCAATCGGCACGTTCGGGTTTTGCTGTTATCACTACTTTGATATTCCCTACCATTGTCCCCATGGTGTTCATGGGATTGTTACTCGACGCCTTGATGTCGCGAGTAAAGCAAGTCGATTTGGAAGGGACAGAAAAAAAGCGCTACAGAATGTTGACCTATCTGAACCTGGGGTTCGCCTTGGTATTGCTGATTACTTGGCTGCCGTTCCTTCTCTCCCTGGGCAGACTGGGCGCTGAATAGTGAATAATTTAAACTTGGTCTCAGATGTTTAGTGCAATTCTTGCGACTTTGTTAAGCAGGCGCCATCTCCTTATCTATCTGGCGTTTTATTTCCTTTCCAGCATGGCGATAGCTGAATTGACGTCACACCCGTCCACGACCAATAGTGAACTTCGTGTTCTTGTCAAAGGGTTGGCTTCGGATAAAGGGCGGGTGCGGTTCAGGCTGTTTCACACCGAAGATACCTACCTGAGGCAGGAGGATGCCTTTAGAGAAGAATTTATCGAGACCACTGCCCAAACCAGTGCATGGGTGGTGAAGAATATTCCTGTGCAAGAGTATGCCGTGGTGATCTACCATGATGAAAATAATAATGAAGAATTCGACAGGAGTTTTCTCGGTATCCCGCAAGAGACCTATGGATTCTCTAACAATGTCAGACCAAGATTGGCCCAGCCGGCATATGCGGATGTCAAATTCAGTCTGGATCCTCCAGTGACGAGTATCGAAATAGAGGCCCAGTAGGGCTCCAACGCCTTCGTTGTTGAAACGGCTTGTTGATTAGATTGACCCTGCTGTGTGAGTGGGGTGTCGTACTGGATTTGGGTTTTTCGGGACGCATGGTGTTGGGGTCTACTGATCAAATCAATTCCATATCGCACCAGACCTCGACCAAGTGCGGGCCCTTTGGTTTAGATAGCCTCGCCTAGTGATTCAGGCGGAGGTATCCAATTCTTCCTGGGTGATAGCCTTATGGCTACCATCACAAAAGGGAGGTCTAGTGCTGCGTTTGCATTGGCAGAAAAAGTATTTATCGTCCTTCTCCGCGACGAACCTCGTTGGGCTGAACTCCGTACCCTGGTGAGAACCGTCGCAATACGGTTGGTTTTGGGAACGACCGCAGGCGCACCAATAGATTTCCTGGCCGGCCTTGAGTTCGACGGGGGCGGGGCGTGCAGCAGCGATCTTGGGTTTGTCCATAGCGGTTCCTGTTAATATGCATCGATAGTGAAGGTACACACTATTGCACCTCCGCTAGCGGAGGGTCAACAAGCTCATCAATACCGATACCGAACATACCCATGACGGATGGGTTTTCGGGCGCGCAGAGTGCGTCGGATTTGTTGGAGAGCAAGGCAGAACACGTAAGGCATAGTTATTCTTATGGTTTTCGTGCTCTAACGCCGCTATGCGGCAAAGGCGATGTGCTATGTGTCCTGAAAACTCATTCGTCATGGGTATACATGTTCATGCGAATCCATTCATCTTGGGTACAATGAACGATGCTTCTTATGATAGGCGTTCAAAAAATGCGCTTATCCACAGGGTAATCAAGGTAGTTAGTTCACCCTAAGGTCTGCTAGAATCGGGCCATGTTGGATTCAACAAATCGGGGTTAATGATGTCTACACTTCAGTTTAACAGCGAATTAAGCAATGAAATCAGCGTCACACCAGAAGCCATTGAACAGCTAATAACCTTGACAGCCGACGAAGATGACGTGAAGGGCGTTCGTATTTTTGTCTCCGGCGGTGGCTGTGGTGGCATGAGCTACGGTATGACACTGGTGGAACAACCCACCCCGTTTGATGCTACTTGGTCAAAAAACGGCCTTACTGTTTATGTCGATGCAGTCGCCCTTTCCTATCTGGAAGGCGTTGAGATTGATTTTCAGACCCAGGGTTTGAATCAAAGCTTTGTGTTCAAGAATGTATTTTCGAATACGGGTGGTGCGGGGACCTGCGGCACTTGTGGTGCGGTAGGTGGCGGTTGCGGCGGTTAGCTCCCCCCACGCCCATCTTTTGCGCAGCGTCGTTAAAATCTAACTGGGACAGAAATATTTGTTGCGCTATTTTTAAAAGCTCCGGCATTCCGGGGCTTTTTCATTGGGGCCATGAAAATAAATCCAGAATTCATTTTGACGATGGCAGAGGCCCTCGCGAACATGGATTCCCGCCTGCGCGGGAATGACAGATCGCATCCAATATGGCTGAGCGCTTTCTGTTAATCGCCCAACCCCATAGCTACCGCATTGCACCGTACATCCACGCCGCGAAACAAATGGGGCTGGAGGTGCTGATTGCTTCCAAGGGTGAATACTCTCTCGTCACGGAGGTTTATGAAGGGCTTCATATTGATCTTGATGATCCTGACAGCGCATTAGCCCTTATTCTCGCGGAAGCGGCTAACCGCCCCTTTGGTGGCGTACTCGGCAGTGATGATAGTACGGTCGAACTCGCAGCCCGAGTCGCGCAACAACTGGACTTGCCACATAACCCGCCTGATGCAGCCCGCGTCTCCCGCCGTAAAGATCTGGCGAGGGCACATTTGTTATCAGCCGGTTGCCCGGTACCCCAACATTGCTTGCTGGACCTGACCCTGCCACTGAAAAAACAAATGGCCGGACTGCCTTTCCCCGGGGTGTTAAAACCACTGGATCTGTCCGCCAGCCGCGGCGTCATTCGGGTCAACAATGAACAAGAATTTCTCGCCGCCTGTGAACGTATACGTCCCATTATTGCCGAAGCCGGCGCGCATAAGTTCGAGCAAACGAATTTACTCATCGAAAATTATATCGACGGCATCGAGGTGGCCTATGAGGGCTTTTTGCAACAGGGCAAACTCACGACACTTGCCCTGTTCGATAAACCCGATCCACTCGTTGGCCCTTATTTTGAGGAAACCATTTACGTCACTCCCTCATGGCTGGGTTCGACGCAGCAGGAAATAATAAAGGCGCGCGCACAGCAGGCCTGCGATGCCTATGGCCTGATAACCGGGCCAGTACATGCCGAGCTAAGAATCAACGAACAGGATACCTGGATACTCGAAGTCGCCAGCCGCACCATCGGTGGCGATTGTGGACGTACCCTGGATACCGGTAGCGGTTTAAATCTGGAGGCACTAACCATCGCATTGGCTATGGGGCAGGCCGTTACTCCCGAACCACTACCAGGCGCAAGAGGTGTAATGATGAT
>JBDLIZ010000475.1:0-4881 GCA_039714615.1 Pseudomonadota bacterium
ATGTCGCTGGAGGATTCCGTCGACCTGGTCGTGCATGCCTATGAGCACGGCCGGCAGGGCGATATCTTCATCCAAAAGGCGCCTGCCTCGACCATCGGAGATCTTGCTCAGGCGCTCAAGGAACTCATCAAGCGGGACAACAGGATTAAGGTCATCGGCACGCGGCATGGCGAAAAACTCTATGAATCTCTTGTCTCCCGAGAGGAGATGGCCAGGGCTGAAGATAGGGGCCGTTATTTCCGCATACCCGCCGATGACCGTGACCTCAACTATAAAAAGTATTTTGTGGAGGGCGAGGAAAAGATATCCGAAGTGGGAGACTATACCTCCCACAATACGCAACGGCTCGACGTTGGTGGCATAAAGGAACTTCTGCTCAAACTGGAATACATCCAGGACATGCTGGATGCTTAAAATCATGACCCTGGTCGGGACAAGGCCCGAACTGATCAAAATGAGCCGTGTCATAGCTGAACTTGATCAGCAGATGAACCATATTCTTGTTCACTCCGGCCAGAATTACGCTTACGAACTCAATGAGATATTCTTCCGGGATCTGGAAATACGCAAGCCGGATCATTTCCTTGGCGTCTCCGGCGATACGCCTTCCAAGGCAATTGCGGACGTCATTGCAAAGGCCGATGACATACTAACAAAAGAAAAACCAGACGCCCTTCTACTCTATGGCGATACCAATACCTGCATGGCAGTCATAGCCGCGAAACGTCACAAGATACCGGTCTTTCATATGGAGGCAGGCAACCGTTGTTTCGATCAGCGCGTGCCTGAGGAGTTAAATCGCAAGGTTCTGGACCATCTCAGTGATATCAATCTTGTTCTGACTGAACACGCTAGACGCTATCTGATCGCTGAGGGATTAGCTCCTGAGACCATCATCAAAACCGGTTCGCATATGCAGGAAGTCCTGGATACCTATATGCCGAAGATTTTGCAATCGGATGTTCTTGACCGTGAAAACCTCGTTGAAGGCCAATATTTCATTATCAGTGCACATCGGGAAGAGAATGTAGATGATCCTGACAACCTAAAAGACCTGTTGAACTCGATCCGCTCCCTGGAGGAAAAATACAAACAGCCAATAATCGTGTCAACGCACCCCAGAACACGCAACCGCCTGGAGTCTCTGGGCGGAGTGTTTGACTCGCCACTGATTTCATTCATGAAACCCTTTGGGTTTCTCGACTATATCAAGCTCCAGATATCGGCATTCTGTGTGCTGTCTGACAGTGGAACCATTACGGAGGAGGCCTCTTTACTCAATCTCCCGGCCATCACCATTCGCAACGCTCACGAACGCCCGGAAGGGATGGATGAGGGCACGCTGGTTATGAGTGGATTGAAGTCTGATCGAATTCTTGAGGCTGTTGCCATGGTTACCTCTCAGCACAACCGCTCGGAACGCAGCATTCCCGTGGTCAGGGATTATCAGAAACCTTCCGTGTCAAAACAGATTGCAAGGATCGTGCTCAGTTATACCGATTACATCAACCGGACTGTCTGGCATAAGCAATGAAGATTGAGATCCGACTCACTTGAATATTCTAATCACTGGAGCCACAGGCTTCATCGGACGCGCAATACTCGCCGACCTGGGCACAGACTCATCTCACCGTGTAATTGCGCTTACGCGCGATACCAGTGATGATCTACCGTATGACATTAAGCAGGTCAGGGTACGCTCAATCGATGGAACCACCCAATACCACGGGCTGCTGAATGACATCGACGTAATTATTCACACCGCTGCGCGCGTACATCAGTTAGATGACACGGCAGACACTGCCTATGCGGATTACAATGAGGCTAATGTTGAGGGCACACTCAATCTGGCAAGACAGGCAGCCGAATCAGGCGTAAAACGGTTTATCTTTCTCAGCACAATCAAGGTCAATGGCGAATCCACACGTCCCGAGCAACCATTCACGGCAGAGGACACACCAGCACCCGGAGATCCCTACGCCATAACAAAATATACCGCGGAGTGCGGTCTGCTTGAGCTGTCACATGAAACAGGTATTGAAACGGTTATCCTCAGACCACCACTTGTCTATGGCCCTGGCGTCAAGGCCAACTTCTACAAACTCATGCAATTGGCCCATAAAGGCTATCCTCTTCCATTTGGATCCGTAGAAAACAAGCGCAGTCTGGTATCAATTGACAATCTCGTCAGCCTCATCCGCTCATGCATCGACCATCCCAATGCCGCCAACAAAATTTTTCTCGTCTCCGACGACATGGATATCTCAACCTCTGATTTAGTGCGCAAGATTGCTGCTTCCATGAGTCTTTACCCCAGACTGATTGCTATACCAAAATCCATTCTCATGCTAACGGCCGCTCTGATCGGCAAGCGTGAGGCCGCAAAGCGGCTGTTGGGTAACCTGCAAGTCGATATCACCAAAACAAAGACCGAACTGGACTGGGAACCTGTGACTAGGTTAGATGATGCAATAAGATCAACCACACGGGATTATCTTCAGCGCCTCAAGCAATGACAACGTCAACTGTACTGATACTCATCACTGCCTTTCTCTTTACGATGACCCTCAGCGGCATCATCCTAAGGTTTGCCGGCAAGCTAAAACTCATCGATATCCCCAATGAGCGCAGCTCCCACTCAATACCCGTACCCCGCGGCGGTGGCATTGCTATTGCCTGTGTATTTCTAGCTCTTCTACCCAGTTTACCTGTAGAGAATATTGTTTCCCTCAATCTAACCTATGCGATCTTTGGCTCAGGCGTGATTATCGCATTATTAGGTTTCATGGACGACCGAAGCCATATCCCGGCCTATAATCGGCTGGTTATTCATTTCCTGGCCGCCATCTGGGTCATCTATTTTCTTTTTATGTATTCAAATCCACCTCTAGCCGCAAGTGGCGATCTGTATTGGTGGACATTTACTTTGCTGCTTATTATTTCGCTCGTCTGGCTGTTGAACTTATATAACTTCATGGATGGTATCGATGCCATTACCGGCAGCGAAACCATCTCCGTCAGCCTTTGCGCATCGTTACTCACATGGCAAACAGCGCCAGGTGATCCATCCTGGATTATTTTACTCTTACTGGCGTCAGCAGTTGCAGGGTTTCTGGTCTGGAATCTACCGCCCGCCAAACTGTTCATGGGTGATTCCGGCAGTGCTTTCCTGGGTATTGTGCTGGGTTGTCTGATGATTTATTCAACACTCATTTCCTCTCAACTCTTTTATGCCTGGCTTATACTGCTGGGCGTCTATATCGTAGATGCCAACGTCACTTTGATTCGGCGTATCCTGGCAGGCCAGAAGTTTTACGAAGCACATCGATCGCATGCTTATCAGCATGCCGCAAAAAGATATCATTCACACGGCAAGGTCTCGCTTGCCGTTGTCATCATCAACCTTCTCTGGTTGTTGCCTATTGCGACATCTGTCACCCTGGGGTTACTCGATGGCCCCTTTGCCATCGCCATTGCCTATCTTCCGCTTATTTGGGTTAGTCTCTATTTCAAGGCTGGAAACAGCCATGTATCGGCAACATGATGACCAACACTCATGCAATATCCCTCAGTACCTAAAAGAATTCGATCCCAGGGTGCCGCCCTGACACACGATCTGCTGATGGTGCCTATCGCATGGTTCCTCGCATTCCTCTTACGCTTTAACCTGTCAACCCCACCCGCATCATTCATAGAAAATGGGCTCGAGGCTCTCCTTGTAATAATCCCCATTCAGCTAATCACTTTTCTTATACTCGGACTCTATCGCGGCATTTGGCGCTTTGCATCCGTTCCCGACCTATTGAGAATCATCAAAGCGGTCCTCATTGGCACCGCGGTTAGCATGGCCATACTCTTTGTCTACACACGAGCGGAGGGAATTCCCCGTTCGGTTCCCGTCATTCATGCACTACTGCTTACCATGTTATTGAGCGGTCCTCGACTCATCTACCGCTGGATGAAAGACCGTCACCTCTATCTCGCACCAGGCCAACGAGTACTTATTGTTGGTGCGGGTCAGGCGGGAGAGATGCTCGCTCGCGACTTTCTTAGAAACCGTGACTCAGCTTATCAACCTATTGCATTTGTTGATGATAATCCGCGCCGGAAAGGACGCGAAATACATGGCCTACCCATTTCGGGCAGGTGCGATGAAATCCCGCTGCTGGTAAAAAAACTACAAATTGAACTGATTATGCTCGCCTTACCTTCAGCCAAGTCTAAACAGATGCGGGAGGTCGTAGATATCTGCGAAAAGACTGGGCTACCTTTCCGTACCGTTCCCCAACTATCTGACTTAATGAGCGGTAACGTGCGTATTAATGATTTGCGTGATGTATCAATCGAAGACCTTCTAGGTCGAGACCCAGTATCCTTGGATTGGCCAGCCATCAAACATACCTTGTCAGATAAAATCGTGCTTGTAACAGGCGGTGGCGGTTCAATCGGTTCCGAGCTCTGTCGTCAACTGGCAAAGCTTGTACCCGCTCGATTGGTCATTCTCGAAAACAGCGAATTCAATCTCTATTCTATAGAAATGGAGCTATTGAAAACCTTTCCCAACCTGGAACTTGAGTGCCATTTGGGGGATATCACAGATCAGCCATATGTGGCGGAACTCTTCACACGCCATCAACCGGATATAGTCTTCCATGCTGCCGCCTACAAACATGTACCCATGTTAGAACCACAATTACGTCAGGCCTTGCACAACAATGTACTCGGCACCCGGATAATTGCGGACATCTCGGATCAGTCTGGGGTCGAGACCTTTGTCCTCGTCTCCACGGACAAGGCCGTCAATCCAACCAGTGTGATGGGCGCCAGTAAACGTGTGGCGGAAATATACTGCCAAAATCTTGATGCTCACTCCAAAACCCG
>JBDLIZ010000476.1:0-4876 GCA_039714615.1 Pseudomonadota bacterium
ATACGCTGATTTAGCCGGGCAAGATTTGCACAACATTATATTAAGCCTATGTTTTTCATTGAATTCCGTAACTATGGCTGAATATTGGTGGTAATCAAGTTCGGGTATGCTGAAGATTCATTCGGAATGGGTATACTCATGATGGATGGGTATACCTTACCAAGACACCTCCCAGTCTACGGTGATCACTCCCTGGTCCAGCGCCACGGTCTTGACCACTGCGTCTTGGACAAAGGGGATGAGGATCTCGGCATCACCTTTGAGTACCAGCACATCGTTGGCACCGGTTTCCAGCAGGTGATCGACGATCCCGAGTTCATTCCCCTTTAGGTTGACGACCCTCAGACCAACCAATTGTATCCAGTAATATTCCCCCCCGGGTAAGGGTTCCAGTTGCGCTTGATGGATAGCCACCTCAGCTCCCAGTAGACCGGCAGCCAGATCACGGTCATCTATTCCGCGAAATTTTGCTATCACGGTCTTGGCATGCCTTCTACCCCCCACCCGCTCCATAGCCTGCCATTGGCCACGACGTCCTAGGTACCAGGGGTTGTACTGGAGGATGTTTTCACGTGGCTGGGTATAAGAGAGGATTTTAACCCATCCCTGAATACCGAATAGGCCGTGGATCCGGCCGACGATTAATTTATTGTCCGCGGGAATATTGATAGCGCGAGGATCAAGCGGCGGCCTTGGTATACTCCTTCAACAGGCTGGCTACTCGAACACTGGTATTGGCACCGTTGGATTGCCAGTGTTTGACGCGATCCACATCGATTCTCAGGCGCACTTCCTGCCCCTGGGAAATGGGATTAAAAAACCCAAGCCGCTCTATATAACCACTGTCTCTGCGCTTTCGGGAGTCAGTCACAACGATGTGATAGAAGGGCCGTTTTTTTACACCACTACGTGCTAAACGGATGGTTACCATCAGAACAATTCTCACCTATAAGGGAAAGCCAAGCGGTCGACTCACCGCATTTGGAAACGCGCATTGTAAGGAATTTGTGTCAAAAGTGAAGGGATTTATGTCAATAGGCCTTCTTTTCCCCCCATCACGTATAAAAAATCCAGCTAATTCTCCGACCGGTTCCTTAGGAGCCGATCGGCCTTAGGACTGATCTACTGCGGAAAAGCCGGATTTGGACAGCCGCAGGCTGCTCAACGAGGGCCAACCAGGGAAGGTTGGCATCAAACCGTCTTTCCCTCGCGACGATCGCCTAAGTCCGACCGGCCCCTAGAATGGCATCCCTGGTGGCATTCTGCCTTTCAGCCCTCGCATCATCTTGGCCATGCCCCCTTTGGAAAATTTCTTCATCATCTTGCGCATCTGGCCATGCTGTTTGAGCAGACGGTTGACATCCTGGACCCGAGTACCGGACCCTAAGGCAATGCGCCTTTTATGAGAACCTTTGATGAGGTTCGGAAGACGACGTTCGCGTGGCGTCATGGAGTTGATTATGGCGATCATGCGCCCGACTTCACGATTATTGGCCTGATTCTTCACAGCCTTGGGCATGGCCCCCATTCCCGGGAGTTTATCCAATAAACCGGCCACGCCTCCCATGCTCGACATTTGCTCTAGCTGCCCACGCAGGTCCTCGAGATTGAACCCGCGCCCGGACTGTAACTTCTTGGCAAGCCTTTGCGCCTGCTTTCGATCAACCTTGTGGTGAGCCTCTTCAACCAGGCTAAGGACATCGCCCATGCCGAGGATGCGCGAGGCAATCCGTTGCGGGTGGAAAGGCTCCAAGGCAGTGACCTTCTCCCCCGCGCCTATGAACTTGATGGGCCTGCCCGTGACATGCCGTACCGACAACGCAGCACCGCCGCGGGCATCGCCATCGGTCTTAGTCAACACCACTCCGGTCAGCGGTAAGGCCTCATTGAATGCTTGTGCCGAATTGGCGGCATCCTGACCGGTCATGCTGTCCACGACAAACAGCGTTTCTATCGGTTCTACGGCGGAATGGATGCGTTTTATCTCCCCCATCATCTCCACATCCACATGCAGCCGACCCGCCGTATCGATGATCAACACATCACTGAATTGTCTGCGCGCCTGATCGACGGCACGGGTGGCGATCTGAACGGGATCCTGTGAGGTAGTACTGGGATGGAACGCCACATCCACCTCAACGGCCAGGGTCTTGAGCTGTTCGATGGCGGCGGGGCGATGGATATCGCAGCTCACCAGCATGACATTCTTATTGGCGCGCTCTTTTAGCCAAAGTGCCAGCTTGGCTACCGTTGTGGTTTTACCTGCGCCCTGCAGACCCGCGACCATGATCACCGCCGGGGGTTGCGTCTTGAGCTGCAACGCCTCATTGGCCTCGCCCATCACCTTGACGAGCTCATCATGTACGACCTTGATGAGTGCCTGCCCCGGCGAGAGACTCTGTATCACATCCTGACCCACGGCACGCGCTTGAACCGAGTCGATGAATGTGCGCACTACGGGCAGCGCCACATCCGCCTCTAATAGCGCCCTGCGCACCTCGCGCAAGGTATCCTTGATATTGTCATCGGTCAGACGCGCCTGCCCGCGAAGGCGCTTGACCGTTCCAGCGAGACGCTCAGTTAAACTTTCGAACATGGGGAAAACCTATCTATTTTTGAGAGACGCTATTGTGAATGATGATAGCGGTACAACTCAAGCCCGAAACCTTACACCTAGATCCTTCAAGTGATCATACTCACATAGCACAAGCTATTGATCTGTATAGTGATATTTGCTCCCTCGGGAATCACAATAAGGATTCCACTCGGTCTCAAATTCGCTCTACAAATCAATATGTTACACTCTATAAGCACGATCACTTGCAGGATCTAGGTGGCAGCTCGAAGACCTCTCCCCCGACCAACCGCAACAAATCCGTCTGTGGCAGGGCCTTGTTGACCTGTTCGAAGATCAACGCCTCTTCCCCCGGTTTGAGATGGGTGATGCAGGTCTTGGGGTGATGTTTGAGTTTAGCCATATCCTCAGCAAGCAGGGTTGGACAGTAGTGTTTGGCACGCTTGCTCAGCGCTTGGTCCCGATTTGGAAATGCGCACTCGATCACCAACAGGTCCAGTCTGTCGTAGGCGTTCAACAGCTGCCAGAATGCATCGTTGGTGGTGGTATCACCACTGAATGCCATGGCGGAATGACTGTCGGCTATCCGATACGCCACGCCAGGCACCACATGATTTACTTTGACCATCGCTACCGTACGGTCTTCTATTTCAAGAGTTTCACCCGGGGAAAAAGGTGAATATCGGATGACTGCATTGGCCGGGTCGGGCAACATGAAGAAATCTGGCCAAACCTTCCAGTTGAAGATATGCTTTGCCAATACTTCGAAGGTATCGGGCAGCGCGTGAAGCCACAAGGGTTGCTGTTGTAACTGACAATATAGCGTATCGACCATCAACGGCAGACATGCCAGGTGATCGAGGTGAGAATGGGTCAGAAAAATATGCCGTATCTTCTTCATTTCCTCAATACTGAGGTCCCCAACACCGGTACCACAATCGATCAGAATATCATCATCAATAAGTAAGGATGTAGTACGAAGATTTCTACCAATCCCTCCACTACAGCCCAGGACCCTTAACCGCATAGATTTATACCCAAATCAGTAAGCACTTAGCCGGATGCTATCATGGTGAACATGCGCAATACGTGAAAATTGCCCGTTTTAATACCGATTTGTGAGTCCATTCACATTCCTCCTGAGATCCGCCGCATAAACATAAAATATGGCGCACATTAGGTATACCCATCCGTCATGGGTATACCTGCCGCCACTGGGGATCAAAAACCTTGAAATCCATTTTACCCGGTAGAGAAAAACGAATATCATGAAGACCTAATCGCCTCTCGAACTTGTCAATTAGGAAGGGCGCCCGCGCTCAGTCACCGGAAGGTCTTAAAACAGCCTCTTAGACTGAGACCACAGGCCCTGCACTACCCCGTTTGCCAAAACACTTATGCTATCTACCGCCATCTTTACCGCTTTTGGCCTCTATCTGGCCGCCACGATGTTGATCATGACGCGTCTTAAGAAAAGGGCCAAGGGGATAGAGACGGACAGGACTATCATCCTGACATTGTGGGCGATAGGCCTGCTCCTGCATACCATGGTCCTTATTCAACACATATCGACCCCCGAGGGTCTCAATCTACAGTTTTACAACGCCCTTTCAATGGTCGCCCTCCTGATGGCAACCATCCTGTTCGGGGCCACCCTTAGACATCCTCTGGAAAATCTGGCCATCGCCGTGCTACCCGCCACGGCGGTGAGCCTGATTCTCGACCAGATGGTCCCCGGCGCAGCCGTGATTACCATCTCTGCAAACCACGCATTGCAGATTCATATCCTAATATCACTGCTGGCCTACAGCCTGTTGACCATCGCCGTCCTGCAGGCCATTGTGCTCGCCATCCAGAACCGTCATCTTCATAATCGGCATCCTGGAGGACTAATCAGGGCATTGCCTCCCCTGCAATTAATGGAGAATCTACTTTTTCAGCTCATCGGAATCGGGTTTCTGTTGCTCAGTCTGGCCTTGCTCAGTGGCTTCTTATTTCTCGAGGATATCTTTGCTCAACGGCTGGTCCACAAAACCGTTTTATCCGTAAGCGCATGGGTAATATTTGCGATCCTGCTGTGGGGACGCTGGCAGTATGGATGGCGCGGGCGCACAGCGGTGCGTTGGACGATAGGTGGAGGCGTTTTCCTCATGCTGGCCTATTTCGGCAGCAAACTGGTTATCGAGCTACTGTTACAATAGCGCTGAGAGCTTGTGAATAAATTGAATAGCTTCCAGCAGAAGCATAGCTGATAGGGTCCGTGCAGCGTATTCTCAACTGGGAAAGCGGACCGAACGCCGG
>JBDLIZ010000477.1:0-4875 GCA_039714615.1 Pseudomonadota bacterium
TAAGTCGTAACGTTTAAATTATGGCGTCAACTGGCTGCCTATCACACCCTTATAGGGTGTATCAAAACCACGTTCTAAGAACGTGGATGTTTACTTTTTAGCATCAACATTTAGATCCTGGCTTAATGGCAAAAGATTGCCAACCTTTCCCACTGTTTCTTTTTTGTCCTTTGATTGAGACAAAATATGTTCGAGACTTATATTTTCAGGAGCCAATTCATTGGTTTTAATGCGGCTTTTTTCTATATTGCTAAAGACATACTGTATTAGCTTTTTGTCTTTTGTATAGCCTTTATAAAACTTTAGAGTAGAAAATTTCTCTACAAAAGTAGACTCTTCTGGAACCCTTTCATAGAGGCGATCTTTCAAAGTGTTCAATACGGCTTTAGCTTCTCTCCTATTTTCTGCATCATGGAGATCCCTTGCTGCTCGAGAATAACTAGCTTCTACTCCCGACGGTCTTAATGAGCAAACAGCATTAAACATGAAGTGGAAGCGCTCTAAAAATATCAGAATATCTTTTTGTTCTGCTAACTTCACGACCCCTCTTTCTCTTGCTTTAAACAAGCTCAACAGAAAAGGTCTTTGCTGTGTAAGTCCAAATACCCTGAAGGCCATCAACGCATTGAAAATAGCCTTTTCTTCTTGCTGCCTAAAATCCTCGCTTATAGGAGACGAAATTTCCACATAGATTTTAGAATCCGAATGCAGCTCAAAAATGAACTTGTTCGCATCGATTTTCCCAGCTTTCCACAGCTTCTTGAATGTTTTATATACATTATCGGCACTGACATAAGAATACTTCGAAATCCACCAATGCCGTACAAATGTTTCCAAGCTTCCAATGTTATCTCTAGAAGAAATTATATCTCGTATATGTTTCCATGTGGTTTTAGCATCATCGTCTGGATGCACGTCGTTAAGCTCTTTGAACAACTTGTTTTTTATTAGATCAACGAAACTGAGATTCATACCTCTAGCATTCAAAGTCTCGAAGATTGTATATGCTTCTTCTTCCTCTGTGACAGTGATGAATATAACCTTCAGATATTTTACTACCTGCTCTCTAAGAGCCTTAAGAAGCTCTACATGTAATTCATTACTCACTCCTTTATATATTCTAAATTGTCTAGCCAAATTATCCCTAGATGTTAAGGAATACAGCTCACTGTAAGAAGACATCAGCACTTTCTCTTCTTCACTTTGAGGCTCTGCTTTAACTTTTTTAATATGCTGAATGGATTTCTGAAAGAAGGGCTTAGGAGTTTCGTTTTCCAGCTTGAAATAGTAGTTCCCATCATCATCCTTACCTGCGATATAGTTTTCGTAGATGGATTCAGCTAAATTATCCTTTCTTAATTTCAAGAACCTATCGCAAAGAACTGATAGTAGGATTGTAATTGTCGTCAATCGTTGCTGACCATCTACAATTTGCAGGGAACTTGATTTGTCATCTCCAACTAAAACGAGAACTCCAATAAAGTACTCTTCATGATTACTATCACTACTAGTAATCGTAATATTCGTAACAATATCATCCCAGAGTTCTCTAACCTGTTCTTTAGTCCACGAATATTCTCGTTGAAAACGAGGGACCACATATTTCCGTTTAACCGAGAAAAGATCTGATATTGTTCTTGTATAAGCGTGGAGTTCCATAATTTATATCATTTTCTCAGTTATGTAGATATTCGATTATTGAGCGCTAACTAATTATTCTCCCGATCCGCATATCCACGCCCGAAAGTTCGTTTCTCTTGACAAATCACAGGCTCCTAATATGGCTTGTTCTACTGCATATCTCTACAATTCATAGGATAGACGTAGATATATATCAGGTTATGCTGATTACACCCTCAAAATCATCAATTCTTATGATTATGAATCATGTATAAAATACATAAGATCTGTTAACGGCGCCACTCAGTGCACTTCTCCACTCGATCTCATTTTAACTCTACAAATCAATATATTGCACTCTTTGAGCACGATTACTTGCAGGATCTAAGTTCAACAAAAAAGGGGAGCTGTCATCAGCCCTGGCTCTTACAAGTCAAAAACAGCGTGCGGGCTTACCGTTAACCTACGAATTGAAGGGAAGAAGCTTACCGAGAAGTTCGTGGGTCAAGTCGACCTATTCGTTGGGCGATCCTGAACTAAATCGCGACTGGCTGCATCGTAAACACACGCGCTTTCTTTGAGGCTGATTTCAAATCACCACGACGCAGGTCTTCACGAACGTCATCTAGCTTATAAGCATCTTGAAGCGACAAATATGGCGCCCATTCGTCATCAGTGACAACCAGTTCCACATCAACCTCTGCTACATATCGTCCTTCGTGGATATATTTGGTTTGCTTACGTGTTTTCATCGCTTACGCTCCGTATAATTCTTGTTCCAACGTTCGGGATCTGGCCGGTAAGCTGTTACCAACACCGCGGGACGTTCATGTCCCCTCGGAATACCCCAAACCACATGAACTGGCTGCCCTTTTTTGTCAGCTTGCAGCACCAACACAGATGCCCCTTTGGGATAGTGTGGATAATGTTCTATCGGGATAGCGCTTTAATCTTTCATACTCTATTTTGCTGCTGATTTTTCAAAAGAGGACATACCTTCACTCTTGTTTATGAATCATGTATAAAATACATATGTTATTCTGCGCTTCTTTATAACACGCACAAGCATCTATTGTTAAACATAGCTTCACCAAGACGAGCCCGTATTTTCATAGTAAAATCGGCCCCCACATCATCGTTTTTACATCCGTTACCCGACGAAAGTTTATCCAAAGACCCTAATGAAAAACCTGTGGAATGACACCGAGGCCAAGGCCTTTACCGATGATTTGGGTCTGCGGGTCTATAGCTCCCGGCTGCTCGGTCACGATCCCGAACTGGTGCTGCATGGTGGTGGCAATACCTCGGTAAAGATCCGTGAAATCAACCTGCTTGGAGAACAAGAAGAGATACTTTATGTCAAAGGCAGTGGCTGGGATCTGGCCACGATCGAGGCGCCTGGGTTTGCCCCGGTGCGGATGGCTCATCTGCTCAAGCTGGCCCGGCTGGATCAGCTCAGCGACATCCAGATGGTCAATGAGCTGAAGACCCATATGACCGATGCGGCTGCCCCAACGCCGTCTGTGGAAACCATTTTGCATGCTGCACTGCCCTATAGATTCGTCGACCATACCCATGCGGACGCCATCGTTACGATCACCAATACTGAGGATGGTGAACGGCGTATCCGGGAGATCTACAGCGATGAAGTCGTAATCATTCCCTATGTCATGCCGGGATTCGATTTAGCCAAGATGGTGGCCGAACGTTTTGCGCAACAGGCGGGGCCTTCTACCCTGGGCATGGTATTGATGAACCATGGGATTTTCAGCTTTGGCGATACCGCCAAAGAATCTTATGATCGCATGATCGACTTGGTCAGTAGGGCCGAACAGTATTTAAAGGAGCACCAGGCCTGGGATCTCCCCCCCTGCCCTACGGTTACAGCAACTCATGATACCCGGCTCGATATGGCAGAACTGCGCACGGCCTTGTCCGAGACGGCGAATGTCCCCGTCATCGTGCGCTGTCATCATGATGATGCCGCATTGGCCTTTGCCCGCCGGGGTGATATCAATCGTATCAGCCAGCAGGGCCCGGCCACACCGGATCATGTGATTCGAACCAAACGGCTGCCGATGCTGGGCCGCGACCTCAAGACCTACGTCCGAGACTATAAGACCTATTTCGAACAACATGTCCCCAAGGCACGTCATCCGGTGACCATGCTGGATCCGGCCCCCAGGGTTGTGCTCGACCCGGATCTAGGCATGTGCACCGTCGGACGAAAGGCGGTAGAGACCAAGATCAATGCGGACATCTATCGACACACCATGGCGATCATTCAACGCAGTGAACTCTTGGGGGGTTACCATGCCCTGCCCTCTTCCGACATCTTCGATGTGGAATACTGGGAACTGGAACAGGCCAAGTTACGCAACGGCGCTCAGGCCGCGGTGTTTACCGGAGAGATCGCCCTGGTGACCGGCGCCGCGTCCGGTATCGGTAAGGCCTGCGTGGAATCAATGCTAGCCCGTGGTGCAGCCGTCATCGGCCTGGACATAAGCCCCGCCATCGAGACCCTGTTTGACCGAGAAGATTACCTCGGTATCAGCTGCGATGTGACGGATACCTCGAGCATACTCGATGCACTCGAATCAGCCACGCGTCGGTTTGGAGGCCTGGACATGCTGGTGCTCAATGCCGGCATATTTCCAGGGGGATGCCGGATTGCACTGCTGCCCGACCAGGATTGGCGCAAGGTCATGGCCGTTAATCTGGATGCCAATCTTGCGATCCTACGCGAGTGCCATCCCCTACTGTGCCTGGCGCCCAATTCGGGCCGTGTGGTCGTTATCGGTTCCAAGAATGTACCCGCCCCCGGCCCCGGAGCAGCGGCCTACTCCGCCTCCAAGGCCGCTCTAAACCAACTGATGCGGGTAACGGCCCTGGAATGGGCGGAAGACGGTATTCGTATTAATACCCTGCACCCGGATGCCGTATTCGATACCGGACTTTG
Source organism: Pseudomonadota bacterium (assembly GCA_039714615.1). Taxonomy (GTDB): domain Bacteria; phylum Pseudomonadota; class Gammaproteobacteria; order JAAEPA01; family JAAEPA01; genus JAAEPA01. The sequence continues at coordinate 4,580 of JBDLIZ010000477.1, forward strand.
GACCGATCAAGTGCTGGCGACACGGGCAAGCCACTACGGCTTGAGTGTTGCCGAATACAAGACCAAGAATCTGCTGAAAACTCAAGTAAAAAGCCGTGATGTGGCCGAACTGGCGGCAGCGATGTGTGGCCCATTATTTCAAAAAACTACGGCCGCACAGGTACCCGTCGACGGAGGAAACGATCGCGTGGTTTGATATTGTTGGACGAAGCCGCTACGCGGAGAAAGGCTTTGAGGCCTGATTAAATCTAAAATGTAACCTCACGCCCTCGCATAGAGGGATCATTCAGCGACGA
>JBDLIZ010000478.1:0-4870 GCA_039714615.1 Pseudomonadota bacterium
GCACTTCAAAACCTTTTTGCTAGCGTGCGGGCGTAAGTCTCCACGGCTAATTGACGAGCCGCAAACAGGACCGCAGTCGGACGCGGCGTTTATCTATGCGCGCGTGGTTCGCTTCGACCCAGGACTGTTCATCGACACCATCCGCGCTGTGGGCGCCACGGTCTTTCTCAGCGCGCCCTCCATATTTTACTGTCTTGAGTATTTTCGAGAGCAGCATCAAGCATAGATCTTCGCAGGGTAGAGTATGGTGAATGTTTCGAATCCACGGCTCACCGAATATGCATTTGCGGTGTTTTCTCTGTTGCTTTTTTCAGGTGGCTACTGGCACTTACTCGCGGCACCCAATACCCATGAATTAGAAAGATCCGCACTCCTGCTTATCCGCAGCATCTTTATATCCGTATATGCTATTTCCCTTTTGCTCTTGCTTCCACGTTGGCGACAAGCTTTGCGTGCTGCCGTGACGGAGAAAAGTGTGGTTACGCTTGGGTTGCTGGCCATGCTTTCAACGATGTGGTCGGATTTACCTGTGGATACCTTCCGATCAGGTATCGCACTGCTGGGAACCACTTTGTTCGGAGTCTACCTGGGTGTTTCATTCCGTGCGTCTGAACAAGTAGCACTGCTCTTTTTTGCGACATCCATCGCGGCGATGAGCAGCTTTGCGGTGACATTTATGTATCCCGATTACGGTCTGATGCAAACGTCCCACGTCGGAGCGTGGCGAGGGATCTATCCACACAAGAACATGCTTGGGTTTGTGATGGTTCTGGGTTTGTTATCAGCGTACCTGCTTTCAAACCAACAGGAAAGATATCGCTTCCTTACAGGAACCATGTTTGGGCTCTTTCTTGTCATGTTAATGCTTACGGTATCAAAAGCATCTCTGGGTCACGCAGTAATGCTCTCTATCTTGCTTTTGGGTGTGGCAATCCACATTCGCCGCAGTGATCTTGCCGTCGTTGGTGTCATCACTTTAACGCTGGCGGGCGCCAGCCTGGTCGGTCACCTCGCCGCCTACTGTGAACCCGGAATGCCATCCGCGCTCACACGCACGGGCACATGCGATTCAGATACCAACTCGGTGCAATCCTTAAGAGGATTCACCGGGCGAACGGATCTGTGGGCAATCGCAATGGAGCGAATAGAAAAACGGCCGCTTACCGGATACGGATTCTATGCAACATGGAAGCATTCCAAAGAGTTCAACGAAGAATTACAGGAACGAGAAATCAACTGGGATCCAGATCACGCGCATAATGGATACCTCGATCTCTTACTGAACCTGGGGATACTCGGCATGGTGGTTTTCCTGGCAGGTTTTTCGCGCAATACGGTAAATGCGGTGCGCAGGGCACGCCGGGGTTGCAGTTGGATCGCATTCTGGCCCATTTTGTTCCTCGGCCTTCTTGTTATTGTAAATCTGCTGGAAAGCGCGCTCGTCGTACAAAACAACATAGCTTGGGTACTTTATGTAGCAATTTCAGTGGATTTGCATATGCGACGAAAGAATCTGAAGACGCAGGATATTCGATCCCTTCGCAATTGATCTTCACTGGGGATCGCGGTGCGGTTTCCCGTCAAGTGTAGACATCCTCGCGCTTCTGTTGGGTAGCAGTGGTTTTTGTCGATTAATCATCTGGCGGATAGTGAGTAGGACAAAGCGGGGATTGTGCTTCACATAACGCTTCCACAGTCGCCGAGGTTCCATCGCTAGCCGAAACAGCCACTCCAAGCCTATAGCGCTCAGCCAGCGTGGTGCTTGGCGCACTGTTCCCGCGAAAAAATCAAAGGCCGCCCCAACGCCAATCATCACTGTCGGAATCCGTTCTCGGTGCGCGTGCATCCACTTTTCCTGCCGAGGACAGCCGATCCCTACAAAAAGAATACGCGCACCGGAATCCTTGATTTGGCGGGCATAAGCCTCGTCTTCTTCCTTAGTCAGCGAACGGAATGGCGGAGCTATTTTGCACACGATACGAATATCTGGAAATTTATCTTCCAGAAAAACCTGTACTCGGTTAAGTGTTGTTGGGGTGCCGCCATACAACCCAACCGGAACGCCTTCCCTTGAAGCAATCCGGCTGACACGCAAGGCGAATTCAGGGCCATATACTCGCGACGCAGACCGTATTCCCAAACAACGGAGCGCGACGACGATCGGTACACCATCCGGTAACACCAGATCCGCGGCATTCACGACGTCAGAAAATCCTGCGCTGTCCCAGCCCTCCATGACCATGTGAACATTTGCCGCACAGACATAGCGGCTTTCGCCTTCGTGGGCCCAGGCCAGGACCCGGACAACGGCCGCTTCGTAATCCAGCGAATTGACATGGGTACCCAGAATCACATGCCGCTCGAGCGGAGAATCATTATCCGACATATAGGCCGTCACCTTGGCGCAGATATTTCATCGACTACTTGAATGAAGAATACGCCCATACAGGTTCGTCAACTCATTAATATAGAGTCTTAAATCAAGTGTCCCCGCAGTTCGACGTGCTGCTTAGCCGAGCCGGAGCCTGAGGCCCCGGTCCTCGGCCATTCGACGCAAGGCCAGCGCAAGTTTCTCAATATCGCCAGGAACCGCATCTCATCGCCACAGTGCGGGGAGATGAGTAGGTATACTGCGTAGACTTGCTTGATCAGGCGCGCCCAGGCACTGCGTGCCTCTTGGCTGAACTCATTATCCTGCTCGATGGCTTCAGTTATTTCAAGCCTCACTCTCCCGTTGTTCCGTGATATGTTTCAAGAAGTAGTATTCCTGCTCGAAGATTGTGTTGGCTAGACCGGTACACATGGAGTATGTCGGGGGTTGGTTCGCCGTTGCTGGGGTACATGACGGGAAATGAACATCGGGTACTTCGGTTCTCGGATGGATTTGATCTCGGGACACTCTCGGCCAGTGCTGCAGATGGCAATGCGGCTTCAGCAACGGGGTCATGGTGTGCGGGTACTTTCAACCGCCCTTTCCCCGTCGCGTCAAAGGTATCATCAGGCATTGGCATCAACCTCGAGCGTGCCTGTCGAGCGCCCTTTCGATTCATTGCGGCAAGCTTTGTTCGTTTCCCGCCCGATCCATGAGTTGATCGAGTGGTGCGACGTGCTGCACGAGTTGTCGCCGTATGGGACGGGACTGCTGTTGGCGGGGAGGAAGTTCAGGGTTCCTCGCGTAATCACCGTTGCTACGTCGTTACGGATCCAACTCAAGGACTTTTTAGCGGTAGCGGGTTGGGATATTCGGCGTTGGGTGCAGGCGCGGCATCTGATTCACGCCGTCGCACCCGATATCCTTTACAGGGTGCTGCTGAGACGTGCGGATGCGGTAATCTGCTGGAGCGACTACGTGAACCGGCAGCTGCATACTATCGGGGTACCGGATCACAGGGTTCATCGCATCCCGGTCGCGGTCTATCCAACCCGTTTCCCGCAGCCGCCGGGGCTCAGGCGGCACGAAGGCGAGCCGGCCTTTCTGTACCTCGGGCCCCTGACGAGAATCCGGGGTGCGGACGATCTGATCCGTGCCTTTGCGGATTTCTACGAGACGATGCCTTCGGCGCGGCTGATTATCGCCGACCGTGGAGCCGATGTTCTTTCCGAAGAGGTGCTCCATCGCCGAGGGAGAAGGTATTACCAGCAACTTTGCTCGTCGCTTGGGATCTCGCATGCGGTGAAATGGATTGGGTTCCAGGAAGACATGGCCGGAACAATCAGAGGAGCCGATGCCGTCGTGCTCCCTTTTCGTCTCGCCCTCGGGTACTCGCAACCGCCGCTGTCTGTGTTAGAAGCGATGGCACTGGGGAAGCCGGTTATTTCCACTTCCTGTGGCTGCCTGCCGGAGCTCATCGAGTCGGGGGTGAATGGTCTTCTCGTTCCCCCGGGAGATATCCCATCGTTGACCCGTGCCATGTACCGGATCGCGAACGAGCGGTTGTCCCTGTCACCCGGACAGATTCAGACCCGAGTCGCCTCTCAGCATCCCTGGGAGGATGCCGTCGAGGAGACCTTGCGGGTATACGAGTCGGTGTTGCCCCGGGGTTGATGACACTGGCTCCAATGTATGTGTTTCTGCACATTCGGAAGACCGGAGGGACCAGCCTGCGCTGGATATTGGAATCGAAGTTCCCTACCCGCGAGATCCTGAGATGCTATCCGGTCCATGGCTGTGAACGGAGTGAGATTCCGAGTTTTCTGGAAAAGTTTCCGAACCAGTTTCGATTGCTCGTCACGATGGAGGGGTACGGGGTCAGCGACGTCTTGCCGAACAACGTGGCCTTTCTGAAAATGCTTCGTGATCCCAGTCGTCGTTGTCTTTCCAACTACTTCCACTGGTATGTCGCCAATCCTTTACGACAGAAGGACAATGGAGTCCATTCGATGGAGGATTATTTCGAAAGGCTGGTGGATCTTCGTCTCGACAACGTACAGGTTCGTAACGTCAGCGGTGCGCTGACTGTACCGGACCTTTCGGAGCATCATCTGGAGTTGGCGAAGCGAAGTCTGGAGAGCTTCGCCTTTGTAGGGTTGGCGGAGCGTTTCGAGGAATCCCTCACATTGCTTGCGGCGACCATGGGATGGAGCCATATTCCTTATAAAGTATCTGGTCCATCTCGGTTGTAATGTCAGACGGGTCGCCTTCAAGGCCAGTTCCATGACCGTCTCACCGATCTCTGCCAGGACCTTGTTCCAGAACTTTCTGGGTTCCGGCATGCGGTCTTCGAGCGTCTTAGGTCCGCCGTCCAGGTAGTTTCTGTACCACGCAAAGAGCAAAAGTGCGAGGAAGATAGCCAAGGGGTGGAGATGGCGATCAAGGGTCTGAGTTATCATGAGTGCGAGGAAGATCAGGTCTCTACACCACCCAGGCTAT
>JBDLIZ010000479.1:0-4868 GCA_039714615.1 Pseudomonadota bacterium
CTCTCCATCTGGTGGATCAAGCTCGGCATCCTGCCCGACTTCATGGAGCCCAAGCCAGCGGCGTGTTTCCGTCGGAACGATCTCCTCGCTGTTCGATGAGTCGGGCATGGTGTGAACCCGTATCACCAGGCTTACCACCGGGGTGTAAAGATCATCGGTGCCACCAGCCATTACGCGACCGCTGAACTGGATGCCGGCCCGATCATTGAGCAAGACGTGGTGCGTGTGAGTCACGAGGATTCAGTCGAGGATATGATCCGCAAAGGGCGTGACCTCGAGAAGATGGTACTGGCCCGTGCCGTGTGGCACCATCTGCACCACAACATCCTGGTCTATGAAAATCGGACGATTGTGTTTGAATAGGTCATTTGGAAGCGCAGCAATGTTGTCACGAAGAATGCCCTGCCGCGCTAGCAGTTTAGTTCTTTGGCTGTACAAGGGGTAAGTGGCAGATTCTAATGTAATAATTTACTAAATGGCGGGAGACGACCCGTTCAAGCCATTCAGGTTTGAACTCTCAATGGCAACTATGCAGGGAGAAACTGGACATACAGGAATTTCAATCCAAGTGTAGTGTATCAGCGTTTTGCGATATATTTCTGCCGAGCGTACTATCTGCGGCGAAATTCAAGAATAAGAAATAAAGTTCTAGATTCACTTTTACGATCCAGCCTAATCACCAAGGAATGTCTAACATGGAAATTCGTGCCTTCTCTCGTTTCGCCGCTGTGTTCAGCTTGGTATTTATAATCGCGAGCTGTGGTTCCGGTTCTTCCGATGGAGATTCAGATGTGCCGCCTGAGGATCTCTCGGATGCGCCGCCTGAAAATCTCGAAGGGTCGCTGAACGCACTTGGTGTTGACACCACAATATCTCCGCGCCTGGACAATCGCGGCAATCCTTACCCGGAAAGCTACAGTCCTTTGGGCAGTGTTATCACGATCCGCGAGATATTTGTTCCAGGGGATGGGGATGAACTGGTTAGTGATTTGATCGTCGGCAGGGCTGACGAACTGTTTGTCGGAGGTATCAGAACATGGAATAACTCCAATTCTTATTTGACTGTTATTGACGATATTGCCAGCGGCGACATCGTCAATAACGAGACTTTTCCGGAGATACTCTACGAGGATATTCAGGTGGAACCACAATGGCCCAGGGAGGAATACGATGGTTCCCCTCGTGATGTCATCGTTCGAGGCACACATCGGGACGCAACGTCTGCTGATGTAAATGGTAACGGCTTCCGCGAAACTGCATTGGTCTATGTCAGTGAGGCGAGCGGCGGTGGTGCGACGGCTGTTCGTTTACGTGTGCTCGATGCGACCCCCCCTTCACCGAAATCGGTTGAGGTTAGCATTCCGATCGACACGAGGTATTTTCCGATCTACGATCTGCGGGTAGCTGGCGGTGACTTCGACAATGACGGTGCTGATGAAATCGCAATTGCTGTCAGCCGCCAGCCGCTTTCCGGCCTGAGCAGTACACCGGTCGGTATCTATATCGTTGATGATGAGAGTGCTGGCTTTACGGTAATTCGTGAACACCATGTCGATCTCAATACCACGCTTAATGAACCCTATATCACTCTGGTGCTGGAGAGTGTACAGCTGGATCATGATGCCATCGCCGAACTGGTACTCGTGATAAATGAGAATACGGATGAGGATCAAACGAATGGTACATACGCTGCCCGGTATATTGCTCTGGAGGTCGAAGAGAAGCAGCTAACAGTGGTCTCCGAGGGACCAATTATTGCCCGTATAACGGGCGAGGACGATCTGGTTGCTGAGCATAGGCTGGTTGTGGCAGATGTGACCGGCGGCGATCTGGATGGTGACTCTGTGGATGAGCTGGTTTTTGCAGGGCTCGAAGAGGTGATCAACCAGTGCTCGGTAGCCCCCCCTGCTAATGGTCTAAAACATGCGCTCGTCGGACTCGGTAACCATTTTAACGATTTCGCACAAATCGGAGCCAGTGTGTATTTTAATAAACCCGCTGGTTGCGATGCCGCCAATCCGACTCTCTATCGATTTGTTCACGCCAACGTGCTGGATTTCGATGGCGACGGTGACAATGACATCCAGGCGAACGATTTTGTGTTTGAGGGTTTTGAGCAGAATCAACCGGATGCCCCCCCTATCACCGTAGCGCAGGTCGGCGGTAAGGATTTCATTACCGTAGATGGTAAGGCTGCGAGATTTGATCGCTCCAATACCGCTGTGGCTGTCAGTGACCAGTCAGGTGACGGTATAGACGACATCATCCTGATAAACCTGTTGGCGGAGTCTGATTCTCAATCGGGGCTCAAGGTATATGCATGGGATTCGATCGAGATGAGAAGCGCGGAAATCTCAAAGGTGCCGTTGTTTGCAGGTGATGTGATATTTAGCGATCTGATGAATCCAATGCTGGTGCCTATCGATGTCGATAATGACAAAATTGCGATGTTTCAGTACACAAACGAACATTATCTGGATTTTACAGAGCCCGTTATATTAGCCGTATTGGCTGCCGCTCCCTGTAAGCGCAACATCGGGCAGAACACAACCGATTCTTGTTCCACCTCTTGGGGCAGCGCGCAAACCGGAGCGGCCGGGCGCAATTTCAGCGTAAAGGTTTCCGGCTCGGTCGGATACGGTTTTGGAGGAGCTGGAGCCGGAGTCAGTACAAAGTACCTGGCAAAGCTAACCTTCGAGGCCCGGAAAGAAATCAGCGAATCTTACGAACTCACCAAGTCCCGCACTTTTAGCACTGGCCCGTTTGAAGACGGCGTAATCTTCACGTCGATCCCGATGGACCGCTACGTGTATGTGAAAACCGTTGCAAAGTTACCTGATGATGCGTTCCTTTTTGAGCGATTGGTCGTCAACTTGCCGCGAGATTCCGATATGCGGCTTGTGACCCGGCGATATTTCAATGCCAGCATCACGAATAATCCGGAAAACGCGCCGTTAAGAATCGATGATGAGGTGTTTCAGCATGTGGCTGGTGACCTAAGTACCTATCCGACGGCCAGAGAGAAGGACGAAATACTCGCCCGCGAGCAATCTATCGTCCACGATAGACGCAGAGTTTCTGTCGCTAGTGATGACCGATTCGACCCAGTGGTCGCACTTGGGGGGCTCGAAGTCGGACCGGTTGCTGTCGGCGAAGGCAGTGGCGGAACTGAACTCGCGCTCGAATACAATGAGACGATAGGCGAAGCAAACGCACTCGAGCTGGGCTTTGAATTCGAGGCAGAGACTCTCGCTGGCGGGGCATTTTCATTGTCGGTTGGCGCTGCCGCTGAGAGAGTTTTATCCGTTTCTCATGGTGATACTACGTTATTTGCCGGTGCGATTGGCAGCATTCCAGAGGAGAACTACGCGGATCACGGATACAAATTTGGCTTATTTGCGTATCTGAAAGCTATGGGCGATCAGGAATTCGAGGTGATTAATTTCTGGGTTGAAGAATAAAATGGTACTTGTTTCGTTCATGAGTCGTCATTTCTGTAGTATCTCACAAGCTGACGGTTCCCTACGAGGGAAGCGGGTGGTTCGGGTATGGAGTTGCCCGAATAGAGAAATGACGAAGCTTCTCTGGTGGAGTTTTAGCAGATAATTGACGGATATTGAAATGACCAAGGTAGCAGTTGTTCAAAAAGCACCCGTATTTCTGAATAAGGAAAAGACAATAGCAAGTGCGGTTAGTCTGGTTAAAGAAGCGGTAAGCGGCGGCGCCAAACTCGTGATTTTTACCGAAGCATTTATCCCCGGCTATCCCGCCTGGATATGGCGCCTGAGACCAGGGGGGGATTGGTCTATTTCAGAAGAACTCCACTCTCGCCTGTTCCAGAACGCCGTCAACCTTTCAGGCAGTGACTTAACGCCACTTTATGATGCCGCAAGACTACACAAAGTAACCATTGTATGTGGTTTGAATGAACGCGAGAGCAACCTGAGTCGGGCAACACTTTACAATACTGTAATAGTCATTGGCCCGGATGGGGCGTTGCTAAATCGTCATCGAAAATTGATGCCGACTAATCCAGAAAGAATGGTATGGGGTTTTGGGGACGCATCTGGTTTAAACGTAGTTGATACTCCTGCCGGGCGAATAGGTACGCTTATATGTTGGGAAAATTATATGCCTTTGGCACGATATGCATTGTATTCACAGGGGGTAGAGATATATATCGCTCCAACTTACGATAGCGGAGACGAGTGGCTTGGGACCTTGCAACATATTGCGAGAGAAGGTCGTTGCTGGGTTTTGGGTTGCGGAAATATGATGAAGGGTAGTGATATCCCGGATGATTTCCCCGAAAAGCTGAAGCATTACCCGGATAATAATGAATGGGTGAACTCAGGTGATTCTGTTGTCATTGCCCCTGGCGGTGAAATTTGCGTTGGTCCCATGCGAGAAGAAGAAGGAATTCTCTATTGTGAAATAGATCATGAACGTGCAGGTATTGCAAAACGAACACTTGATGTTGCAGGGCATTATTCGCGGCCTGATATCTTTAAGCTTCATGTAAACATTGAGCCACAATCTCCAGTGGAATTCGAATAGTTACATTATTCAAAAAACCCTGACAATTGAGTTAAATCCGCTCACTACACTGGCTTGGACCGTCGCTTCGCGCCGGCCATTTACCGAAGACGCTAAACGTCCGGGTTTGGTACTTAACCTGCCACATGCTGGTCCCCCGGGGAGGGGCAGGTCTTGTTGCATCCGAGACCTACACAGTAACCCGGTGAATGTCGCTTTCTAGCCGGACTTCCCTGTACGCAGCTACACATTGTTTCGGACTACAGGGCATTACCATACGCTTACCTGACGTAGCCGATGATAGAAATAAAGTGGCATATGGAACCCATTAG
>JBDLIZ010000480.1:0-4856 GCA_039714615.1 Pseudomonadota bacterium
CTCGCTCTGCTTCTTGCGGCCGGTGATGCTCAGCGTTAGCACACAATATTCCGATGATATCGCCAGCTTCAGAATTAGAAAATATATGGATTACTAAATAATGGCTAGAGCCTTTGAAATGACTTCGAGCAGCCCCATCAATGATTTGACTGTCTCGGAAGAGTTTCCAAATTGTGTAAATGTTGAGTACACACCTTCTCCGCAAAAGCTGGAAGCCTCGACTCTAAACGATGAAGAAAAAGACCGAGCCTCATCTGTCAGGCTGAAATTAATGCTCATTAACGGCCGAGATAATTATTTATGTATATACCCGATAAATACGCGTCCTACCCATTCGGATTTCCTAAAACACAAATACAGTAAAATTGAGAGCATTACGCTAGAAGGTAACCGTTCACACTCCTCGTTATTCTGAACCCTCATCCCGGCCTTCTCCCTGAGGGAGAAGGGAATCTTGTAGAGGGGTGTGAACGGTTACCTTCAGAGAGCGTGGATACGAGCGTTTGAACAGTGCATCAAAAGTAGTGCAGAAGCAAACGTAGAGGTTTTTTTGAAATTGACTTTAGCAATCACCGATTTGCCTGAGCAGACCCACTTCTAACATCAGAGGTAATTGTGATTTTGAAAAAGTATCGATTTATATTGTTCGTGCCAATTCTTTTGATTGGCGGATGTTCCAGCGGAGAAGATAAAACTACTCCAGATCAGTCTAGTAAAGAGCAAAATTTAAAAGACCAGACACGAGCACTTGAAAAAGCAAAAGAGGTTGAACGGGTGCTTCAACGCGGAGTTGATAAACGTCGACAGGCTATAGAGGAACAAAGCCAATAGACAGAAAATACGTTTATCGCGTGCGGCGTGACGGTTACGGCTGGTAGTTATAGCGAACGAAGCCTAACCAGAGATTACTGCCGACCTCGTTCCTCGGCGGGTGAAGCATACGTTACGTTTAAGGAGTACCAATGAGCAGAATAATTATAGGTGTTGTGGTCGTTGTGCTTGCTATTGGCGCATCAGGTTACTTCTACTTTTCCAGTAAGGAGTATGTTGTAAGAATTCCAGAAAAACAACTACAAGAAAAACTGGAAGAACAATTACCATTTTCAAAGTCTCACTTGTTTATTTTTCAAGTCACTTTAAATAGTCCTAGAGTCACATTAACAAGCGGAAGCGATCGAATCAATGCAGGATTGGATTTTATTTTGAACATCAAGTTAGGTAGCGAAGAAAAACCACTAAGCGGTTCACTGGACGCATCTGGCAGTATAAAGTATGAGCCTGAAGAAGGACAATTTTACATAACTGATCCAATTATTGAGCAATTGTCAATTCAGGGAATTCCTGAAAAAACCATTAGCAAAGCGGAAGCTGTAATACAGAAAGCGCTGGCAGGGTATTATACGACTCACCCAATCCATGAGCTCAAAGCGGACAACATAAAGCAGGCCGCAGCTAAACTGCTTTTGAAAAACGTGTTGGTCGAAAACAAGGAATTGGTGATTGTACTTGGCATATAAACATAACCAGCGGGTCACCCATCAGCCACCGATTGTCAATGCGGAAGGGTTTTGCTATGACACTTTCGTCTTTATATAAGCTAAGGATGAAGTGCGTGGATAAATCGAAGCAGTTGTTGTGTCGAATGAAAGTCTGATACGGGGATAACGCACCGTCTCCAGAGCGCTTAGCGTTTTTCCACGCCCGGCCAGAAGACAACGTGTGCGGATATGTTGCGGCAGCGTGGCCGGCAACAGAATCACCGGTGTCCGGTGGCGCGCTAGAAAGGGCAAGGCGCTATCCAGTGGTTTGTTCATATAGGCGTCATAGGCGTGTATCTCGTCGATGATGACCACATGACGGGCGAGCGCCGCCGCGCGCAAAAAACCGTGCTTGCCGTTGAGCACCGCCAACTCGATCTGATCCAGCGTCACCGAGGCCAGAAAAGCGGTTCATCCACACACCTGTGGGGATGAACCGGCGGTCTCGCCATCGCGGCCGACCCAGCCGATCGCCCGGACATAGATTTCCAGGCTTTTCGGAAGATTGTAGTGGCACCCACAGCGGATATCCCCTTTGTCCACACGGATGTCGAAGGCGACGGTCCGGTCTGAAGACATAAACCAATCCTACCGAGCTGCGCGCATCGTCTTTCCTGCGGGCGTGATAGGCGCGGGCCGGCAATCCGTCGGCGCACAACTGTTGGGCCAGGGCTTCCGCGGTTTTCTGCAAGGCGACATAAACGATTGTGGAACCGGGCGGACACGCGTGCAGGGTCGCCTGGGTTGTATCGCTCATACCTGGTCCCGTATCGGGGTCTCGTTCGATTGTGTGTCTGTAAAAATTCCAGTTGAATCCCCGGTGTTTGCCGAATGGCTCGGTTCTACGCCCTTCGCACCTGCATGGCCGGGTACTACATCCTGGATTGCAATTAGGCATCTTGCAAAGATTAACACCAGCCTTGCTTGTGGATGGCTCCGTCTTCTGTGTTGCGCCTTGAATACGACGCCCTATCCGCCGCGCTGGTGTTAATATTTTCCAGAAGCCTAACCGGTTCGCGCGGGCGATATTTTGCATAAATAGATTGCTAAGTGCCGTTGAATTTCCTATCCTTTTGTACATTTATTCTTCTGGGGCCGTTGAATGTTTTCGTTTCTCTATCAAAAGGTGCTGGCGTGGGCTCGGCACAAACATGCCGTTTGGTATCTTTCCGCCTTGAGTTTTGCGGAATCCTCGTTCTTTCCGGTGCCGCCGGATGTGATGTTGGCACCGATGGCACTGGCGCGGCCGGACCGGGCACTGCGGTATGCGTTGTTGACAACGATGGCTTCGGTTCTGGGCGGTATGTTGGGTTATTTGATCGGAGCGTTTGCGTTTGATCTGATTGAGCCATGGATTCATCAATTCGGCTATTGGGAGAAATACAGCCTGGCTCAGGAATGGTTCGAGAAATGGGGGTTCTGGGCTGTTTTTCTTGCCGGGTTCTCACCCATTCCCTACAAGGTCTTTACCATTGCGGCCGGCGCCCTGTCCATGGCGTTCCTGCCGTTTGTTGGTGCTTCCTTCATCGGTCGAGGCGGGCGGTTTTTCCTCGTTGCGCTGCTGCTGGCCTGGGGCGGGAAACCCCTGGAAAAAACGTTGCACAAATACATCGACCGGATTGGTTGGGCGACTATTGCTATAGTAATGTTGGGGGTTGTGGTCTATAAGCTTTGATCTTTGGCCGTTATCCCGGCAGCGCAACGAATCGATGGTATGTGCCGTTTGCATATGAACGACCGGTCCATCCGGTTTGGGAGTTTTTCGATACAATGACAACATTTCGGATTCGTAGTTTCGGTTTAGAGACGATGGACAAGGCATGGAGGCTGATTATCGGTCTGACGGTGTTCAGACTCATCTATATCGGTTTTGCTCCGGTGACAGCGCAGGAAGCCTATTACTGGCTTTATTCACAATATCCCGCGTTATCCTACGTCGATCATCCACCGTTGGTGGCGTACTCCATTCTTCTGGGTACGACGCTATTCGGGGATAATGGTTACGGGATCAAGTTCATGGCCGTCATCTGGTCATTGATGACGAATATTCTCCTGTATCAAACGGCGCGGCGAGGCCTTGTCGGGCGTCCCGATTCGGAAGCAAGAAACATCGGCTTCCTTGCCGTTGTGCTCTTTAACCTGACACTGTTCGCCAATATCTTCGCCGTCATTCAGCAGCCTGACCCGGCGCTTCTGTTTTTCTGGTTGCTGGTGTTGTATTTCATTCAGGAATTCCGGATCACGGGCAGGCCGCAGAATTTTATTTTCGCCGGGATTGCACTGGGCTTCGGCTTGTTGAGTAAATATACCGCGATCGCGATTACGCCGGGAATACTGATCGCCCTGTTGATCGATAAAGACACGCGCAACTCCCTGTTGACGCCCTATCCCTATCTGGCAATGGTAGTCGCGATCGCGATATTCGCTCCTGTTATTGCCTGGAATCGGGAACACGACTGGATCTCATTCACAATGCAATTCAACCAAAGGGCAAAAGACGCAACCGGCGAACACGCCATCCATATAGGCTATTTTCTGCAGCTCATCGCCACCCAGCTGGCGATGTTGACACCCTTGGTTTTTGTTCTGTTCGTAAAAAGCTGTGTCACGATGGGGTCCGGGTGGCGCAGCCATCGGCCGGCCCAGTTGCACTTTTTGAGCGGTGTGTTTTTGATTATCGGATTTACCTTGATCAGCCTGACCTCCAAAGTCAAATTTCACTGGCTGCTGCCCGGTTATCTTGGCGCAATCATCGCTATTGCACTGTTGTTGAGAGATTCGCGCCCGTTTCCTTCCAAATGGTGTTCCCGAGGCGCATGGTTGTCGATCACGTTGGTCACTGCTTTCTATGTTCTGTTCATCGTTCCGGGGTTTCAAATCGTCCAGGTGAACAACTGGAGCGGCTGGAAGGAGTTTTCCCATCAAATCGTCAGCCTGCAGAAGAAGCTGGGAGGCAAGGATAAGGTCTTTATTTTTACCGACTCGCATAAGACCGCTGCCTACATTACTCTGTATTCGGCGACGCACCAGCGAGCCTATGCGCACAATATTGTCGGCAGTTTCGCAAAGCAGCTCAGCATGTGGGACATCCCGGAGGCGCTGAATGGAATGGACGGCTTGTATGTATCGACACGGCCGGATCTGTCGCCGCCGGAAAAGAAAATGCTGGGGAAGCATTTTGACGATGTCGCCCTTGCAGCGACCTTCACCTACCCCCTTTTGGCCTTAGGGGATGATTCGACGCGCCGGGTGTATTGCTTTCTGGCTCGAAATTACAGCATCAAGCCACGCTGACCCGGAAAAGTGCCGGGCGACGGT
>JBDLIZ010000481.1:0-4849 GCA_039714615.1 Pseudomonadota bacterium
TCCCCGGCAACTGGTCTTGGTTCACAGGTGGGTTGGTGACCTTCACGGCTCACCATCAAGCCACGTGGAAGGAAACGGACTTTAGTGTTTTGAGTAGGCTGGGAACTCCCTAGACGATAGGATGAAGTTTGTCTTCTCTGTTTACCGCCTGGTTTCCCGGCGGTGCCACACTATCTCACCCGTGATCTGAGTTGTAACCCAGCCCCTCTCAGAACCGGACAAGCAGCTTTTCTAAGCCGTTAAGTTAATCTGTTGATGGTTGCTCGTAATATGACTCATTACAAGGGTTTGCAAGCAAAAAGATATAAAAAATATTTTTTCAGCATTTCCTTCTGTAAGTTCCTGAGCACCAAGGCTTTGGGGGAGGGGATCAACAGATTAACTTAACGGCTTGCGGCTTTTCCACATCCGGCTCCTCGGTCTGTTATTCAGCAAGCCTCCGCTCTACGACAGGGATTCAGGTCTTTGCGAATCCGCACTCTCGGCCAGCGCACCCAGGCCAAAGCCTGATTGTACTGAGCCCAGGGGTATGCCTTACGCTGGCTCTTGCGGTTGAACCATTTATGCAAAATGCGCGTTGCGTGATAGACATAGCAGTTACACTGCTGTGCATTGTCCGTGATGGCGTAGTAGTTCAGGTGCCCCTGTATGCGCGCCTTGGCCCTCTTGAGCATTTCGCCTTTGCGCAGCTTGTGCCGCGCTCGGCGCGCCCAGTCAGAGAGCTCACGCAGACTGCGCCTGAACTTCTTGCGGCTGGTTCTGCGTTTGACCTTGAAGTGTCCGTTCTTGGTCTTCCCGCAATAGTGGATGAAACCGAGGAACGTAAATTCCGCCGGTTTTCCCCCACGTCGGTACGCATTCTCCCGCGCACAGCGACCAAACTCGATCCGTCGCGTCTTCTCCTTGGCCAAACTCAGACCGAAATCGCTAAGGCGGCTCTCCAGCCGTTCCATGAACCTGCGGGCGTCCTGCGGGGATTGGAAACAGGCCACGAAGTCGTCGGCGAAACGAAAGTAATACGCCTCACCCCGGCGTTGCGGCCCTACCACCCGGCTGAACCACAGATCCAGCACGTAGTGCAGGTAGATATTCGAGAGCAACGGCGAGAGGATTGAGCCTTGCGGCGTCCCCTTCTGCGTCGCCTTGACCAGGCCCTCTTCCAGGATTCCGCCCTTAAGCATACGGGCGATCAGCCGAATGATCCTTGGGTCGCCAATCCGCTGGCGCAGAAACTTGAGCATCCATTCATGATTAACCTGGTCGAAAAAGCTTTTAATGTCGGCCTCTACGACTTGGTTGAGCCGTTTCTGCTGGATCGTCCTGCCCAGTTCGTCCAGACATCCGTGTTGGCTGCATCCCGATCGGTAGCCATGACTGCTAGTCTCGAATATCGTCTCGTAGACGGGCTCCAGGACCCGTTTGAGCGCCAACTCCACCAGCTTGTCTTCAAAACAGCTGATGCCCAGCGGCCGTCCTTTCTCACTGCCGGGCTTTGGGAGGTAGCTGCGACGTTTTGGCTGGGGCTGGTAGCCCATCCGCCGTAGCCGCTGCGACAGCCCCTGGAGATTCTCTTCAAGATTTTCCCCGTACTGCTCCTTGGTCACACCATCTACCCCCACTGCCCGCTCCGCAGGCAGCGCTTCGTAGCAGGCACGCAGGTTGTCCACGTCGCTGACGTGATGATACAGGCTGGTAAACACCAGCTGGTGATCGCTACGCGCCTTCTCTCCTATGCGTCTCAAATCTGTGCTCACTGTTTATCCACCCCTTGCATGGTGACCATGTTTCCTCCTCAACGCTCGACATACCGTGGGGACCTGCGCTCCGAGGGTATTACCCCTCATCGTCGCTAACCGTTGCGGCATACCGATCCCCATCACTTGCGACGCGGCCATTTGGGCCTCTCTTTTTACATTGAGCCCCATACTCGGGTACTGCTTTGCGCGTTTCCCCAAGGGCCCTTGCTCGTCGCTCGCCTGGGTGCTCGCCTGCCGTTGCGTAACTCGATGCTGTCTGAGACCCCGGGGGAACGCTCGGCACTCGTCTGTAGCGCGCCTTGCGCATCGCCTGCGCCCGACCTGATAGGATCGGCTTACTCCCAAAATGTTTGCCTCTCGGGGCTTGGTGTCAGATTCAGGGCTACACCCTTCACCTCGTTACACTTGCTTATCTTCCCGTCCGGTTTGCACCTTCCGGTCATTACACTTCCGAGCGGCTGACTAGGCCCTACTCGGGAGCGCTTCCCGCTTGCGCGGTTCGCAGCTGGCAAACATTGCCAGGTTACCCAGGTCTTGCAATCACACATCGCCTGCTTCCGCTTTCTTTACCGCCCTGCTCACCGTTGAGGAGTTATTCTATTCCCGTACATTTAGTTTGAAGTGGTCTGGTCATGAGGTGGGATAGGAGAGTGTGGCCGGATTGCAAGACCCCTGTACCGCTCTTGGTACCAGCTCACACCTGCGTAATTTTCTCTTGAAGTTGTATGCCCGCTACTTCCTTGATGTGCTCAAACAGAATACCCTCGTTGACCTTCAGTTTTTCACGCGCCCTGTGGTGAAGCGCAAACGTCTTCAGGTCGCGGCTCAATACAGGGGAGCCGGAACTTCCGCCTTCGGTCGGACTCTTGTAGTGCGCGTAGGGACCTTCATAGCCGACTAGCTTGTTGTTGTACAGCGAGATGACCAGCTCTCCGCCTTTCGGATGGCCGATGACGAAGATGCGCTGCGGCCGGTCTCCCTCCTTTGCGACCAGCGGCGGGTAAAAAGACAAGGCCAGCGGTGCACCGCCTTCGGGTGCCTGAATCCTGCATACCCAGGCATCCAGTTCGCTGCGCTGGGAATAAAAACACTTCGTCCCGAGTGCAATCTGCGGTTTGCCCTCCAGGCGAGTAAACTCGGCACAGGCGTCTTCGGGCCTGAGCGCCGCCTCATCTTCCAGGCAATCGCTGACGACGTGCGCATTGGTGATGAATACCAGCTCCTCGCCCCAATCCTCTCGCACTGCCGAGCCTTTGATCAGGAAGCCCGTGCCGCAGGGTTCACCCGTGGTGCAATGGCGCACCCTGGCTACCGATTTCAGCAGCGTGAACAGACTCTCTAACCATTGCACGTGTACGTAGCCCTCAGGCCCGTACACGGCCTCGAAGCCGCTGGTGTTTAGCGCAGTATCCGCCGACACGGCTACAGAGCCGCCCTCGCGCTGCAGGAGTTCATATTCAATAACGGGCAGGAGAGCTTGACCAACCTCTAATTCCTCGATCTGCCACACCTCGCGCAGCTGTCGCAGGGTGCTTCCCAGCTCAAACGCATCGGCTCTGGGATGACGGGCATAATTTCTGGCCCATTTCAGCGTCCCGTTTTTGTCCCCCAGCGCCAGGCTCGCCTCCATGGCAGTGCCGTAGTCCCATACCTGCGGTTCATCCAGGTCCTTGATCTCCATGAGAATCCGGGCGGCGATTCGGTCCGGGTTCTCATCGCCGGAGATGTCGACCCGATCATGATCGGCACGTTTTAGCAACGCCACCAGATTGATCCCGTGCCACCGATAATCACCCTTTCCTGCCGACCAGCCTTGGCGATAGGCCTCGACGGCGTGCTTGAGATTTTCTTCACCGTCCCGGTTGACGTAACGCTGTTTGTAGCCGCGGCCGATGAGCCCACGGATCTCGGGTTTTTCGGGATCGTCTTCATCGACCTGATCGTCCAGCACCCGTAAAACGGCCAGCCCCTGATCGACGCGATCCTGATCGAGCAAGGCCTGTGCCCACTGCCGTCGCACCAGTGGCGCCTGGATTCCGGAGGCCACAAACAGGCTTGCCGCCTTTTCCAATTCCGCAAAACACCGTTTGCGGCGTATCAGGCCCAACGTCTTCTTGATCTGTCTGTCCTCGAACCCGGTAGGGTCGAGCGCATCGACTAGCTTTTCCACTGCGGCAAAGTCGCACTGCACGAGCGCATCTTCTAAACATGCCAAATACTTCCCGGGGACCATGGCTTACACCCTCCCGGCCAGGCGACGTAAATGACTTCTGAGCATGGGGCCCTGGAGATATTTCGTGGCCGAGTGGCGCCAGGTGCCCCAATTCTCCTCCTTGATATCGATGACGACCTGCTCGCCGTTTCTTCTGAAGTCATTCGACAGCTTAGGATCCAGCCTTGCAACGACGTCGTACGGATCGTAGACATTCACCCAGCTCCCCTGTAACTTCTTAGGAAATCCGTCTTCACGCGACCAGACCAGTTTATCCTGCACCTCGTCGATACCCAGCGGACTACCCAGCGTGAGCAACCCATCCACTACCGGGCAATCCTCTACACCGGTCAGCACATCGTAAGCGATGAAGGAACCCTGGCTGTGGCCAACGAGGACGAGCGGTGAATCATCGCCGGCCCGGGCAAGTGCATCCATGACCTGTTTGCGAATCCTGTCCCGAATGCCATCGACGTTAAACAGATAGTCATGGGCCTCCTTGAGGAAATGTTTGATAACCTGCTTTTTCACTGGCCACGGTAACGGGATGCGCTCGTATTCTTCGATTGAGTCATCCAGCGGCGCATCGTCGAAGAGCTGGTCTTCTTCCATGGGGAACTTGACGCGCATGGCGTCTATCCACTCATCCGATGCCAGCTCCACCGCCGCGTCCACGCTGTCGGTCAGCTCGTCGCTACGGCTTTCGTATTGAGCCGCCAACAGCGGTTCGTCGTAGAAAAGGTCCGCCCAGTAGACAAACGAATCCCGCACCCCTACCGCGCCCAGATCAAAGCCCGAGTCCTCGGAGACCTGTACGGCGAGGGCATCGAGCCAGATCCTTCGAAGATCCTCGAGTGCCGGTTTGTTGGACAGGCCGTGA
>JBDLIZ010000482.1:0-4840 GCA_039714615.1 Pseudomonadota bacterium
GGCTCGAAAGGTGTCACGGGTGCACCCTTCGACACGCCAAGGGGCTTTGGTGAGGAGGCATTTCAAGACGACACAAAAGCACATGAACGTATGTTCAATGAAGCGGCTCCAGGCGCGTGGAGCAAGGATCCTGAGCCTGGAAAAGATAAACCTTCGCCTGATAAATAAAAGAAACACTTAGACGCATCGCATAAACAAGCGGGCTCACTGCGGGCCCACTTGTTGTCTTCTGAAAGTGGAAAGAATGCACTAGAAGTTTTTCCTTTTGCATTATGGATGGTCTGCATGGAAATTATCCACCTATTAACCGTGAAAGTTGGATGTCTGGTATGAGTCAGTACCGGATGGGAGTAATCGCGATCCCAATTTTAATACAATAATGGGGTCAGAGCACAATTACATCTATGTTCTGGACGGTACGAGTATATGCTGAGTGCCCAGGAGCGACTCAGCCAGGTCATTCCCCTTACGCTGCCTGTAATATGATCCTAGAAACCGCAGTTGACCGCTCCATTACTGATAGTAACGGATTGATAAAATGTCAGTTTGTTTTGATAGGCTTGCTCATCCACTGGGTGAATCACGCTACGGGCTGAATGGCACGCCCACAGCGGCGCAGAGCGGCGTTGCAACTCCTTGGAATAGAATCACTATTCCGCGTCGTTGCGCGCCGTACATGGATGTACAAGTGTCGCGGGCACAGGATGTGCTGAAGCGACCCTTGCTCTGCACCCCCGTGGACGCACTCTTCAACCCGTCCAACTGCGGTTTCTAGGATGATGGCTGGCACATAAAAAGCATCACTCCAACTGATTCCGCGGAACCCGGCCATGGCGCAACGAAAATGGCTCGTACTCGCTCAGGTCGCGCAATCTGGGAAGATCGTTCTCAATTCGGTCCCAGTCATCGAAACCGGCTTCGACAGCCGCAGCCAGGCGGTCCAGCCCCTCATACAGATACGCTTGGTAAATCTGCCACTGGTATTTATTGTCAGGGGAAGGCGCAGGTGGCGAATAGGTATAGACCGCAGCCAAGGCAAACAGGGTTTCGGCGCGCACTGACTGTGGCGTTCCAGAATCAGCAACCACCGCCTCCAGTTCAGCGATGCCGCCGAGAAAGTCATAGCTGTCGGCCCTGACGTGGCCGCGGAAGTAGTGCAGAAAGCGCAAATTCTGCTGCGCCTCACGCAGCCGTTCCTCTCCGATGTCTGCCCTGGCAAGCTCCCGTTCCCAGGCCGCGACGGCCGCATCCAGAGCCGGTGGGAGCTTGCCATTGATGAGACTGTCACCGACTTGGTTCCATGTCGTCTCCCACTCCTTCAACGCTGCCATAGCAGTGTCAAATCGGGCTTCTCCAGGCATCGAATGCTCCAGATAATAGGCGTAAGCGCCCCACTCGTCGCGCTCTGGGTCAGGCTCCCGTGGGCGCCCGGTCAGGCGTTCGTAAGCTTCGTCGAAGCGTGCAACCAGGCGATCCGAATGCTTGATCTGTACTCCCGGATCGAGCAGCGCGGCCACTGCATCGTCGGTGCGCCCGGCCTGTTCCAGCAGGTAGGCCCGAATCAGCTGAAAGGTTTCGAAATGGGTCTCATATCTCTTGGGTTCGATCCTGAATCCATGACGGGCCCATTCCAGCACGGCAAGCTGGCGCTCAGGCTCAAGCATCGTCGAGACCGATTCGAAATGTAGTCGGCGAAACTGCGAATCCACGTATAAACCACGAAACGCGCGTAAACGCAGGCCAGCTGGAAAACTTTCTCTCCGGCGCTCCATATCGTTCAGCAGTAGAAGCAGGGCGCGGCGGTAGTCGTCGGCGCCGTTGTCCTTCTCAATTGCCGCGCCAAGGTCGTTGACCTGGAATCTGCGCACCAGCGACCGGTCACGGTTTGCGGCCAAGGCCTGTCCCCAGCTCTGCATGGCGGCCTCGGGATTGTTGGCGAAGGCCGCTTCCCAGTGACCCAGCAGTAGGTTGGGCGTGAAAGCCTGTGGCGCCATGTCCCGGGCTCGGCGAAAATCAGACCCGAGATCGCGACGAGAAGTGTGCAGTTCCCGGCCTCGGAGCAGGTTTGCCCAGGCCACCAGTGCTTCCAGTTTGGCGCGCTCTGCTCCCTCAGCGTTTACCCTGGCTACCACAAGCGGCGAGTGAACCCTATTTGCCGCCTCGCCTGGGGTTACCGTCGGAGCCGGGGCTTTTCCGCTGGTACCAGGAATCCATCCGGTTTTCGGTGAATAACCCTTGATAAGCCAATCATAGGCGACCTGAATCTGGGCGGTACGCAATTCACTGGAACCCGGACTATCCGACTGGACTAAGGTAAGAACCTCCCAGGCCGCTGCGTAATCGCGGACATCTTTGAATGCCTGCGCGGCAATGAGTTGCTTCTGCAACTGCTCGTCGCCATGACGATACCCCGCCCAGATGCGGTAACCCTGTTGCAGCGCAAATACCAATGACAACACCGTCGTCAGTCCAGCACATACCGTGAGTATTTTTTTGCCACTCCAGCCTTGTCGCTGTTGAGCGCCGCAATGATGGCACAGCCGCGCACCTGCATTCACCGGTTCTCCGCAGGCTATACAGGCGGGATGCATCTCCATGGTGGTTTCCTCAGCGACCATTTTGATTTGGTCCGACGAATAATCCGCCGGCCGTACGGCCGTGTTCCCGCAGCAGGGCGGTAAAATCAGGGTGGGCGCGGATCGGCCGCAAGTCGTCGAACCAGCGGATACGGGCCCAGTCTGCGTAACCCGCATGGTCGATCGCTTCGCGAATGTGTTCCACAGCGATGTCGATGTCGCGCGGCCCTCCATTCTCAGATTTGCTGTGCTGTGCGTGCGCGACCGCCTGGGCCAGCAGTACCTCACCGCGTAATTCATGCGCCGGACCAGAGTCGTCGGCCAGGTTTTTGAGTACCGGTAGGGCCTCGTTCGGCCGTTCCGCAGTGATCAGTAACTGTCCCAGGGCAAGACCAGTGCGCAGCAGGGCGCCGACTTCCCATTCATCATCGAGCTCGCCAGGGTTGGCGTGAGCCGTCAGATTATCGAATGCAGCTTGCGCTGCCTGTAGTGCCTCTGCATCGGCGTAGCGTGCACCAAGCCGATGGGCGTCCATGTACTCTTCGAGTTTGTTCAGCGCCTGTCTGAATTCTTTGCTGCTCGGCTTCGTCGAGCCCAGTACCTGCAAGCGGTAATCCCAGGGATCGCGCTGAGAAAGAGGTCGGTAGGGTTGGCCGGTCAGCCGTAACATCGCTGCATCCCAAACCGCAGCGAGGCGCCAATTTGGATCCGTTACCTGCCGATAGCTGGCAACAGCGCCCGCGGCATCACCCACCTGCTCCTGGAAGTAAGCCAACCAAGCCGTGAGCCATTGGTCTGGATCCTCATCTGTCTGCGCTTGCAACCAGTGTAACAGCGCCACGTGTTCGTTCAGTGGGATGGACTGGCGCAGCGGGTCAGTATAATTTTCGTCTCCAGGTTGTTGACGGTAGATAGACTTAGCCTCAGCCAAATAACGGTTACGTCGAGTTCTGTCGAGTGTGACCAAAGGGTCAGGAAGCACCTCACCGTCACGGCGAATATCGTTGAGCACTCGCACGAACGCCATCACACCTTCGTTGTAGCTTGGGTTCGGGATATAGGGGTTGGAATACATGCGATTGATGATGGCCTGCAACTGGCGTTGGCGTACAGACAGATCCTGGATCTGGCCGGAACGCGACAGTTCCAAGGCACGCTGCAGGTGTGTCATTCCCAGTTTGAATTCGTCGGCCCAGCCGGCAAGGAAGCTGCCGAGAAACAAGTGCGCCAGTGCGCAGTCGGGATCAATGGCTAGTGCCTGGCGGTAGTAGTCGGCCAGATCAACCTGCGTGACTTCAACCCGGGAACGGAGAAACTGAGTGTAACCGAACAGTGCGGTTGTCTCTGCGCGTTCTCGCGGCGTTCCTTCGGCAACGGCCCCGGCTATCACCGGCGCCACCTTGCCGGTAATGTCCAAAAATGTCGTGCGCCCCTCGACCGCATGCGCATGCAGCAGCCAGCCACGGGCCACCGCGAGACGGGTTCTACGGACGGTCGTGTCGGTGGTCGCGGCGACAGGCAGCAGAATATTCCAGGCGGATTCATACTCCCCGGCTTCGACGAGCCTTTCGGCCGCCACCACCCGTAATTCAATATCGGCATGCTGCTCGAACAGGTCACCCGCCAGGATAGCCAGTTGGCGAACTCCCAGCGCGAGCGTCAACACGGTGAGCAGGCCAGCTGTCCATTTCACACCGATGGTCAATATGGCGTAAATACCTTGTGGCGAGCCACAGTATGGGCACTTTCGTTGGCCAAACTTAATTATTTCGAGGCAGTAAGGGCAATGGTGCGTCCGTCCGGAATCTCGCTCGGCGGACTGGTCCTTGTTGCTCGCGGCTGAATCGTGGTTTTTGTCCATTCCGGCTCTTGGCAAGCAGGCACTACACGCGCAAGGCGATCCATACTTGTGTAAATATTGCGTTAGTAGAGATTCCCATGCTCAACTTAATCTAACCCACACCGCACTGCATGGAAAAGATTACTGTGTACATGAAGTATAAGTTACATCTGAATCCGTGCTTACCCAAGGTGATAAGATAAGATTGCCCTAATTAATAAAGTTGAGTAAGCGAATGTCCGCAGCGAGTAAGTTGCTGACCTTCAAAGTTGAGTGCCATATTTTTGGTGATTAGCCCCATCTCTCAGCTGATATCCTACGAAAAGGCGATGGGGATAGGTTGGCGAAACCCTCGGCGGCATGGATGCCGCCGTGGAGCGTACACGGACGTATTTACAGCGTGTTTCGGCAGCCTATCCCCACC
>JBDLIZ010000483.1:0-4838 GCA_039714615.1 Pseudomonadota bacterium
GGGGCGAGAACGATGTGTTATTTAAGACGTTATTTACCAGATAAAGTTTGTTATAACTCACATTCCGCATCCCTAACCAGAAGAAATTTCTGAAATTTAATCGACATATAAAATAACCTGTTACATAAAGATTATTAATGTGCATTAATTGTATCTACTGCTTTCTGCGCGCGTTGCCAGGCTAGGTATCCTCCTTTGAGAACCTTGGTTTCGTTATATCCCGCTATCTTGAGTGCAAATGCCGCCTGCGCGGACAATGTTGCTGTATTACAGTAAAACAGTATGGGCTTATCGGTGGGCAGTTCATTGCGCTGAGTTAGGATTTGTCGCCACTCGATATTGATTGCACCTGGAATGTGTCCTTGCCGATACTGTTCCGTATCCCGCGTATCAACAATGACAAATTGATCCCAGTCTTGCGGTGGGATTTGTTCCACTGTGATCGCCCCCCCCTGGTAGTCGGTAAAATCTAAAAATTCCTGCATGGCGTCTATTACAGCTTCCTCTTCACACATTGCATTACCGGAGAAATGAAGCAGTAAAAGCAGTAAGCAGGCAGCTCTTATTATTATCCGCAGAAAATAGCTCACTAAAATGCCCCTTCGGCTGCGCCGGCCATCATATCCTTCATGTTTTTCCAGACCCGTAGCGCCTCTTGTTTTAATGCGGGAGGCAGTGGTCGTCCACCATGAATCATCAGCTCTAGATTCATCGTATGCAGCCAGAGCTTACCTTCTTTGTCTTCGACCAGTGCAATTCTGCAGGGCATGAATCCGGTATAGGCGTCCCGGTAATCGGCCATCAGCATGCCGACCTTGGCGTCACAAAAAGACAAAAAATTTATATAGCGATAGGGCTTCCCCGTAATCGCTTCTACCTGTTTGTAAAAGGGCGATTCTCCGGCGAACAGGAAATTTCGCTCGGTGGCGATGCTTTTCAGTGATCCTATAACTTCATCGATGTCGATCCCTTCCTCTATCGGTACGGTGTACATCATTGCAACACCGGGGTCCTTGTGTTCAAGGAGATCGGCTGTGAACTTCTTGTAGATCGAGACGGCGCCCGGATCGAATTCCGACAATATAGACTGTGCCTTAATGATAAAAAAACCGCCCCCAAGCAGGGCCACTAAGCCAATGACGGCAAGTAGGTTTCTGATGATTCGCATGTTTTGAGTCCTGTTTAGTGCAAATTTTTTAATTGGTACCTAGAGCCGCAAGTGATCGTGCTTACAGAGCGAAGCATATTGATTCGTGGAGCGAATTTGAGACCAAGCGGAGAAGTGGCACAGGGAAGTGCCGTTAACAAAGCTAAGGATGGACCCTTAATTGTGTTTTCCGAAGGTGCGGATATCACTATACGGATCATGAAGTCGTGCTATGTGAGTGTGATCACTTGCAGGATCTAGCTTATATGCAATCCTTTAAATAACTTAATGCCTAAACCCTGTGCTAGTCGTTTCTCAATCAACTACCTCTTCGATGATGGCCCGCAGCATGTCTTCTACCGCATCCAGTGCACCTTGGGATTTTCCTCCGTTGTTGGTCTTCAGTCTGGGGAAGGCGATGTAGACCTGCTCCGGCGCCTCGGTTAGCGAATACACTGCGATCCTGAAGGGACAGAAAACGATATTGTGCGGATCGGCCGCCATCGCACGCCTGGAATTGATCGCGTGACAGAACTCGATAACCTCCGCCTGGTTAAAAATGGCCTTGCCGGCGCCGAGGTCCTTTCCGGTCCGGGACAACATCTCTCCTACATGGGACACATTGCTGATGACCATGCCCATGCCCAATATGGCGTCAGAGATGTCCTCTCTGTAATCGTCGAAGGTGCCGGTAGCACGATAAATCACTCGATGATCATCCGTAGTGGGTTCCGCAGCGGATGCAAGGCCTGCCAGCAGGATACTTACGATGGTGATCGTGCGGAGCATGATGTTCATCCCTTTCTATCGATTGAATGTTGCGGGGGATGGAAAACGCCTAGGTTCTACTTTATTGCGGAATAATACGCGGCCATGTTCTCGATATCCTCATCGTTCATTCCCTTGAAGATGGCGTTCATGGTGGGGTCCTTGCGCGATCCGCTTTTATAGGCCTGCATGGCACTCACCAGGTCTGCTGCGGCTTGCCCCTTTATTGCAGGAAAATTCCCTTTGCCCTCGCCCTGGGCGCCATGACATCCAGCGCAGAGTGTATTCGCTTTTATCTTACCGGCTGCGGGATCTCCGGCGTGGGCTACGATCGATGTGGATAGCAATCCCAATACCCCAACGGCTACGGCGATTCTGCGTAATATCATTCTTAGTTCCTCGTTTGGTTGCGATCTTACGTCCTCGTTGAAACCACACATGAGGCGTCTTTTTAGGTCATCTCGTACTAAGCCTAAGTCTTGACTATTCTCGGCTCGGTATGTTCTGACTCCAACAAGGCCTTTATGACTGTAATGACTCGTCCGCTATTTCTTCGGGAGTAAATAAGGGGGCGGTGTCCAATGCTTTTGTTCATGCTCGGCTTGGGCCTGGGCGAGCTTGGCCTCGTGTTCGGCCTTCTTGGCAAGTTGTAATGCCTTTTTGTTATCGCCTTTGGCCGCGGCTTGCTCGGCCTTTTTGATCAGCGTGTCGGTCGTGGTCCATGCGCCTTCTAAGGCATCGGCCTTCTTTTGGGCGGCCTTGGCCGCGGTGATGGCCTGTGATACGTCGTTGGTTCCGGTGGCTTGGATGGTGGTACAACCCAATAACGCTATGGTGGCGAATAGTGCAATTTTGATATTCATAAGTTTAACTCCGCTTAGTTTTGGCTGATGCCTGCTGCGCAGCTGTGAAGAAAAAGATCCCCTCACCCTCCAGGCCGTACATGCGAGAGAGGTTGGTGGAGGGAAAAGGGCAATATTGAGCAGCTACTGCTCAGCCACACTTCACTTTTTGCTTTTATCATGAAACAAATACATCTCTTTATGCTGCTATGCCGGTGTCCGCTGGACCTTGGCGAGGCCTGGATTACTGTCGGCCACGTTCTTGATCTTGGGCACATTGGGCGTCTTGGCCTTGACCGTCTTGATATCGCGAAGATATTCGGCGACCACATCCCAGATCGGTGTCCCTTCCAGTGGTTCGGCAACACTGGCCCAGCCGGCGAGGCGGTATTGTTTATTCGCATTCAGGGGCTTGCCTTTGAGTTCCATGTCGCTGATGCGTTTGCCCACGGAGGCCTTGGGGTCGATGCTGAATTTCAGTCCTCCGACGCGCACCATGTCGCCACCTTGTTGATAGTACGGGTCCGGGTTGAAAATATTGTCCGCAACGTCCTCCAGGATGGTCTTGATCTGGGCGCCACTGACATTGCGCAGGGTCACGGTAGGATAGGTCAAGGCGGTCATGCTCATCACCCGCTCGAAAGTGACGTATTCGCCCGGCATTACCGAGGTCCCCCAGCGCACCCCGGGCGACAGCGAGATATCCGCCCCCTGGACCTCGATCAAGGCGTCCAGGATGACCTGATCGAAGGTGCCATTGAAGTTGCCCCGGCGGTACAACAGGGCTTCGCTCAAGGCAAGCTTCTCCTCGAGTTTCTCTTTGTATGGGGCCCTGATCTCTTTGATCAATTTCTCCATGGCCGGGTCTGCCTTGATGTTGTTGGCGAATACCGGCAGCAAGCGGTAGCGGAAGTCTTTGACCTTGCCTTGCTTGACATCGAAATCCAATACCGAAAGGAACTTGCCATGAGAGCCCGAATTGATCACCAGGGTCTGACCTCCGGCGTTCTTGACCGGCACCGGGGCGGGAACCCCGTCGTGGGTGTGTCCACCCAGGATGGCGTCGATGCCGGTGACCCGGCTGGCCATCTTGAGATCCACGTCCATGCCGTTGTGAGACAGTACGACGACCACCTGGGCGCCATCGTCGCGGGCGGCGTCCACGGTCTCCTGCATGCTTTCGTCACGGATGCCGAAACTCCAAGTGGGGATCAGATAACGGGGATTGGCGATCGGGGTATAGGGAAAGGCCTGGCCAATGATGGCCACCGGGACCTTGTTGATCTCGCGGATCACGTAGGGCTTGAAGACCTTTTCTCCCCATTCGGTATCGATGACGTTTTGGGCGACAAAATCGATTTTTTGTTGCCAGCGGTTCTTGCCCGCGAAGTCCTTTTCCACGATCTCGCGCACCCGCTCGTGACCAAACATGAACTCCCAGTGACCGGTCATTACGTCCACCCCCAGCAGTAGGCAGGCGTCCACCATATCCTGGGCGTTGGTCCACAGGGCGGTGGGACCGCCACCACCCCAGGTATCGCCACCGTCGAGCAATAGAGAGCCGGGGCGTTGTTCGCGCATCTGTTTGACCAGGGTGGCGAGATGGGAGAACCCGCCTACCTTGCCGTATTTGCGCGCCGCCTCCACAAAATCCAGATGGGTGTAGGCATGGGCCCAGGGGGTGTGGGCCTCGACACCGAAATGTTTGAGCAGATTATTGCCCACGATATGGGGGGCATCGCCATACATGTCGGCGATGCCAAGATTGATGCTGGGCTCGCGGAACCACACCGGCAGCAACTGGCCGTGGCAATCAGTGAAGTGCAACAGCGATACATTGCCGGAGGCGGGAAAGTCATAGAGCTCACCACCGATCTTGGCCTGACCGCTGCGAGGTGTCGTCGCCAGAGGTAATCCCGCGGCGCTGGCGATCGCCATAAGCCTCAGGAATTCACGTCGATTCATACTCATGGTTATAACCTCGGAATAGTTCAGAAACGGTTGTTGGGGGCATTCGAGGGAATCCCGTTACTCAGCCGCTTGTGGAAGTATTCCAGATTATTCATGGCCTCACTGCCCTC
>JBDLIZ010000484.1:0-4826 GCA_039714615.1 Pseudomonadota bacterium
CTTGGGTGCCGAGACCGAACTACCACCGAACCTTGCCGAGCATAACGATCGGCAAATGACGCATTTGTTGTTCGAAAAATGAAGAAGCGCAACGAGTTGTGTCTTTGTGGCGACTGAACTGGAACCGAACCGACGACACAGACGGCGTGTGTGGTGGGGCGGGGTCACGCCGGGGCTGGGGCATACCCACTCCGTGAACGGCCGGAGAGCGGGGCAGAGTGGGCCACAGGAGAACGACTCTGCATGCTGCCGCATATCGCCGATGTCCGGGGAGAGGGGATGTCAGCGACGGGCTGATGCCAGATTCTCTCCACCTCCAGTCCGCCCCGGGAAACTGAAAAACTGGAAACCTGAAAAACTGACATCCTCGCCGGTCACCCAGCTCACCAGGATTTCAGGTTTTCACCCGACCCCGGTCCCGCTTCGCCCGGGAGAGCTAATCTGATTCGTCGGCAACCGATGCGTCCGCCGAGCTGCTCATCACCGACTTCATTCCGTTGCCACAGCCGCTTTCAGATTTGTACATCTGGCTCTTGCCGATGGTCTGGCCATTTGTTGCTGTCAGCACAAAATAGTCCTTACCGTCATTCGATTTCTTGACTTCGAATTGCCCTTCACTCTGTGAATTCTTTTTCACGGACTCGATTCCGTTCATGCAATCGGCCTTGGCCTTATAACCCTGGCTTGTCAGGATGACTTCCCCATTTCCGGCTTTAAGATTGAAATAGTACTTATCGTCCTTGCCTTTAGTGATAACAAACTTTCCTGCCATGACATACTCCTTCATTTTCTGCTTTTAGTTGCTTAGTCGGTACACTGGATTATCAGTATTGGATAGCATTAAGTAAAGCGGCCCTCTGCAGCAGAGGAATAAGGAGTATTTCGATTAGAAAAGCGTCCACTTTTCCTTATTAGGCGATTAGGCTGTCTGTTGAACAAGGCATCGCCAAGGCCGCCGACCCATGTTTTCTATTCACCTTTGGTTTTCCGGAGTAGATGCCCAGCGTTCGATAAATGACTTGAGGTACGCCCGCTGCTCGTTGGTGAGGCTTTCTCCAAGCAACAAGTTTTCTGCAGACGATTTAGGGAGGTCATTCGCATTTAACCATTTTCTATATTCGTAACGTAAGTCTGCTATTGAGGCAGTTCTGGAGGTATTTATCAAGTCGTACATTTCCGCTCTCCTCTGGTCGTTTCGATATTCCACTTACTTGCTGAAACCTCTGCCAGTTCGTCATCGAAACTCATACAATCACTGACCCTGTTTGTTCATAATCTGGTTTCTAATGCATACGTTCTCGGTGATTGCTGCTCCAGTAGTTAATGGGTGCCACTCTATAGTGGTAATTACAGCTTTTCCTGTCATTGCATGCCGATTCCTTATCCTTGCACGACTTTCGGATTCATCTACAGACACCACTGGCCAGAGGGACGCACAACCACGATATTGTGATGACGACGGATGCGGTAAGGCTGGACGTTGTGGCCATGACCGTGATGAATGTTGGTTGCTTCCACAGGGTGTGACTTTTTATGCTTGCTATAGCTGCCCTGCTTGTTATAGCGGCGGTCGTCTTGATAGCCTCGGTGATCCCTGAGGTGGTCAGCCCAGTAGTGGAATTTGCCACGATCCTTCTGATAAAGGCCATGCTGGAGATTGCCGTCATCGGCGCTCGCGACCAGTGGCGAACAAACCAGGCCCAGGGACAGCAGGGTAATCAGGGACAACCTGTTAAATGTCGAATACAGTTTCATGCTTCATTCTCCATCAGGATAAAAACAATCGGGGTTATCCCTATAGCTGTACAATAGAACAGGGTAGGTGAACGAAGGCTGAACGGATGACTGGTGGCTGGGTTCTAATAGGACGAGATAGCCGTCTTCTTCGGGGCGATACTCAGGGTGCTCGGTGGTGATCGTCAAGACGAGTTCCTTGACGGTATCGTGGATGGGATGGTCACAGAAGTGTTCAACGTCGGCGATGGATTTGAAGGTCTTCATGGGGTTCTCCTTTTGATGGGCACAAAAAAGCCCACTGGAAGGGCGGGTGTGAGGGGGGTGCCCGGGGGGGCTCAGTCAGGGGTGTCAGGGGGATGCTGTGTGGGTGTCGGGGATGTGGTTCGCGGACGTCCAGGCAATGTGTGCGACATTTGGTGCAGTACAGACGCTCAGCAGATGCACGTCATTGTAACTTATGGTGACGTGTATAATTTGCATAGTATGAAGTGCATGGCGCTCTCTCCAGACAACAAGGAATGACTGATACCGATGGCCAATTCAAGACATCTTGCGGGGTTGTCATTTAAGCAGAGTGTTGATCAGATGGTAGATCGCGCCATCAAGGTCATGGACCTTGACCCTGGTGTCGTACAGGCCATCAAGACCTGCACCTCTGTATTGCAGGTCTCCTTTCCGGTAAAGATTCAGGGTCAGATAGAGATATTCACCGGCTGGCGAGCGGTACATAGTATTCATCGCCTCCCTTCCAAAGGTGGTATCCGTTACTCCCTTTCTGTCAATCAGATGGAGATCGAAGCACTTGCTGCACTGATGACATATAAGTGTGCCATTGTCGACGTACCGTTCGGCGGCTCCAAGGGCGGCCTGTATCTCGATCCCGGCAACTACACACGCGAAGAACTCCAGATGATCACACGACGCTTCGCGTCCGAACTGGCCAAGAGGGGTTTTCTGAGCCCATCCACCAATGTGCCTGCACCGGACATTGGCACCGGGGAACGGGAGATGTCCTGGATTGCCGATTCCTACAAACATCTTTACCCCGAGGACGTAAACCGCAGCGCCTGTGTTACCGGTAAACCGGTCGCCCATGGAGGGATAAGGGGGAGGGCAGAGGCCACAGGAAGGGGCGTACAGTTTGGTCTGCGTGAATTCTTTCGCCAGCCGAAAGAAGTCAAGGCTGCCGGACTCAAAGGTGGGTTGGGCGGAAAAACCGTCGTCATCCAGGGCCTGGGAAACGTCGGATACCATGCGGCATTATTTCTGAGCGAAGAGGACGACGTAAAGATCATCGCCATTGCTGAACGCGATGGCATGCTATTCAATGAGGAGGGACTCAATGTCAGGGACGTCCATACCTACCTGCAGGAACAGGGTGGTTTACGGAGTTTCCCTGACGCGGAATTTCATGAAGATGGAGAGCAGGCCCTGGAGATGCCCTGTGACATCCTTATTCCTGCTGCAATAGAGAGTGTAATCCATGAGGGTAATGCCGGCAGAGTGAAGGCCAAGCTCATCGCGGAGGCGGCAAACGGACCGGTAACCTATGAGGCAGACGGCATTCTCCGAAAGCGTGGCATCACCCTGTTGCCAGATGCCTATATAAACGCCGGCGGCGTTATCGTGTCTTATTTCGAATGGATTCGAAATCTGACTCATATCCGTTTCGGCAGGATGGAGAGACGGTACGAGGAGTCCAAAGGACATTTTCTGATAAAGGCGCTGGAAACCCTCGGCGGAATACTGCCCGATGGTGTTACCGACAAGCTTGCCAAGGGCGCGGACGAGTTTGATCTGGTTCGTTCAGGCCTTGACGATAGTATGCGCCTGGCACTGCAGGACATCATCGAAATACGCAACAGTGAGGAAAAAGTTGAAGATTACCGCACAGCGGCTTATGTAATTGCCCTCACCAAGTTGGCTCGCTCCTATGTGGATGTAGGCGTTTTCTAGGAGTCACCAGCCTGCCTGCCATAATAAAAAAGGGCCACCCTGTGGCGGCCCCGTTTACCAACTTTAAAGAAGTTTACTATCCGGCAACTGTCAGGCGTTAATGCCAGTCACCGGATTAGTAGTGTATCGCTGTTCAATTACCTGCAAAATGTCCAGAGGTGCAGCAAATACCGGTGCCTGGCCTGCTATCCCGGGATCAGACTGTACCAGTCGCGACGCCTTCCGACTTATGCGGTCGACATATCGCTTTGAGGGTCGTCATGGTGTCATCATAGGACAGTTCCGGTGTCTGAATGCCTCTCCGCCCCCGTTCTGCATGGGCGATGAGATCTTCGATGGAGATGATTCCTTCCACATACCCACTTTCATTCGTCACCGGCAGGCGGCGTACCTTCTGAAATGACATGATCTTCAGGACATTCATGATGTCGTTGTTCGGCTGGCAGGTGAAAAGATGACGGCTCATAACCTCCTGAACCTGAATTTCACTTGCGGGCTTATGCTGTAATGCTACCGCCATGCAAATATCCCGATCGGTAATAATGCCGGTCACCTTACCCTCGTCATCAACAACAGCCACGGTCCCGCAATCACCATCCCACATCAATATCGCGGCAGATTCCAGCGTGGCGTCCGGACAGCAGCTTGTAACTTCATGACTCATTACTTCTTTGACAATCATTGCACTCCTCCTGGCTATAGGGCTGGTTGATACATCTTTACTTCATGGTCATTCGCAAGGTGTATAAGGATTCTCCCCAGTACCGCAAGTCTGTGAAAGAAGTTCCCCGGGGCCTGATACCTGGTTACTTTGCCCGGCTGGATGGTTTTGTACTGGCCTTTTTTGCTGCGGGCCTTTTGGTGCGCATTGCCGAGTTCCCGACGATACTCTCCTGTATCAGGCGATGATTGACCTGCTTTTCTGCTCTGGCCCAGTCCTCTGCCGGATCACTACCCTGAAAACCACGTCGCTCGGCAATCAGATAGGCCTCCTCTGCAATCAACCGCTGGCGATGCCCGGTATCAATGCTTGTCCCGTGTTCTGGTAAATTGATTGACTCGACTCTGGATTCCAGATTTGCGACAGCCTTATCCAGCGTGGCTTTGAGTTTGTGTTCGAGTTGTAGTTCCAA
>JBDLIZ010000485.1:0-4824 GCA_039714615.1 Pseudomonadota bacterium
CTCGGCGGGCCGGGGTTTCGATACCGATCTGATGTTCAAGCGCAAGGCCGCCGGTTCCAGCGGGGCGGCTGCCGATCAAGCGTCCGCATCGGTTAAGCCACCGGCCGGATTCGATGAGCGTGCCTTCATGGACGGCGCCCAATATGCCTATCGCCAGCTTCAGGCCTCATGGGACAAGGGCGAGCTGAGTGACATTCGAAATTTGACCACCGACGCTGTCTACAATGAATTGGAGTCCCAAATCAAGGATCGACAGGGCAGCAATCGAACCGATGTCGTAAAACTTCGAACCCAGTTGCTCGAGGTCAAAGAAGATAACGGGCAGTGGGTGGCCTCGGTGCTCTATGATGCACTGCTACGCGAGGTGGACGAGCACAGTGGCTCAAAACCCAGCCCGCAGTGGGTCAGAGAGGTCTGGCATTTCACCCGTCCCGCCAAGACCGATAAACCCACCTGGTATCTCGACGGCATTCAACAGCTGGAGGGGTGAGGAGAAACCCTTCCAAAATGCTCGTAGGAGCGGCCTTGCTCGCGGCCAAGGCCCGCTCCTACGCTGGGTACTTTGTTCGCATTCCTAACGGTTTTTGAAAAATCGATATCCATAGAGAAGAATCAGGGCGCCTAACACGGCAATTACCATGCTGCGAAGGTCAAATCCGGTGACCTTGCCAAATCCCAGCTGGGTCCCGATTAGACCACCGATCACGGCACCACCGATCCCCAGCAGAATGGTCACGATGAATCCTCCCGGATCCCTTCCAGGCAGGAGGAATCGAGCCAGCGCCCCCGCGATCAGGCCGAATAAAATCCACGACAGGATACCCATTATTGCACCTCAGTAATTTTGATTGTGGGTGAATATAACCTAGATTCTGCAAGTGATCACACTCACTTAGCACAAGCTCTTGATCCGCAAAGCGATATTTGCTCCCTCGGGAATCACAATAAGGATTCCACTCGGTCTCAAATTCGCTCTACGAATCAATATCTTGCGCTCTGTAAGCACGATCACTTGCAGGATCTAGGTATAACCCCATTTTCGAGTCTCATACAATATTAGGAATAGGCTGGGTATTCGATAAGGTCATGAGTTCGCACTCGCACTTAACACCGCAGATCATTTCATCGATTAATGAGCTGCCCGACGCCCTGCATCCCGAACTCGAGCGTGCCTGGGAGTCTTTTCTCAGCCATCCAGATTCATTTGCACTGGAAGGACGCATCAGGGAAACCACGCGAGTTTGGGCGGCCAGCCCGTTCGCCGCCGGGATATGTTGCAGGGATCCCGAGGTACTGGCGCAGCTGTTGGATAGCGGCGATCTAGACCGGTCATACCAGCCGAGCACTCTGGATAAACGGATTACTAAGGCCCTGTCGGCGGCGAATTCGGAGCACGCCGTAATGCAGGGTCTGCGTCGATTGCGGCGTGCGCAGATGTTGCGTATTGCCTGGCGCGACCTGACCGGAGTAGCCGATCTAAGCGAAACCTTGCAGGACCTTTCACGCTTGGCGCAAGGTTGTGTGGAACATGCCCTGACTTGGTGTTTCAAAGAGGCCTGCCGGCGTTATGGGATACCACGGGGCTCAAACGGAGAGGCACAACGGCTGGTGGTGTTGGGGATGGGCAAGCTGGGTGGCTATGAGCTCAATTTTTCATCGGATATCGATCTTATTTTTTCCTTCCCGGAGGAGGGGGCTACGGATTCGGCGCGTGGCCAGTCCAATAGTCAGTTTTTTATCCGCTTGGGCCAGCGATTGATCAAGCTGCTCAATGACACCACGGCCGACGGTTTTGTATTCCGTATGGACATGCGGCTGCGCCCTTTCGGCGATTCCGGACCTCTCGCCATCAGTTTCAACGCCATGGAAGACTATTACCAGCATCACGGCAGGGATTGGGAGCGATACGCCATGATCAAGGCACGGGTGGTGGCCGGTGATAAAGAGGCGGGTGCACAGCTGCTCTCGCGGTTGCGACCCTTCGTCTATCGGCGTTATCTGGATTTTGGCGCCTTCGAGGCCCTGCGCAAGATGAAGGCTCTGATCAATGCCGAGATCAAACGCCTAAATCTAGATGACAATGTGAAACTAGGGGCGGGTGGAATCCGTGAGATCGAGTTCATCGGTCAGGCCTTTCAGCTGATTCGCGGGGGCCGTGACCCCGATTTGCAGGAACGTCGTATCCAGGTGGTGTTGCGGCTGCTGAAAGATAAAGATTTGTTACCGGCCTACGCTGTTGACAAATTGCTCAAGGCCTATGAGTTCCTGCGCCGTGCCGAGAACTGCCTGCAGATGGTCGCCGATCAGCAGACCCATATGCTGCCGGGTGAGGGTATGCATCGTGTACGGCTGGCCTTCGCCATGGGATATTCGGATTGGGGGGCATTCAAGGCCGATCTCGACAGGCATCGACAGCAGATCCGCGATCTGTTCGAGGGGTTGTTCGCGCCCCCTCAGTTCGATGGGTCGTCAACTTCACAGAAAAACGAGTCGGGCACACCATTGCTTAAATTATGGCATGGTGTATTGGATAAAGAGCCCGCGGTCGCCTTGCTGGCTCAGGCGGGTTACCGGCAGCCGCACGCCGCTCATGAGGTCCTTAATCAGTATCGTGAAGGGCGTGTGTATCACCTCAAGAATGCCCTCGGCCGGGAACGATTGGACCGGCTGATGCCTTTGCTGATTGCTGCCGTCGGTCAGAGTTCGGATCCCGATACCGTGTTGCCGCGCCTGCTGTCGCTCATCGATGCCATCGTCAAGCGCTCGGTTTATATCGCCTTGCTGGCGGAGCATCCCATGGCGCTGTCCCAGTTGGTGCAGCTCAGCACCGCCAGTCCCTGGATATCCGAATACCTCAGACGTCAACCTATTTTGCTGGATGGGCTGCTGGATCCGCGCTCTCTCTATGCCCCGCCAGACAAAGACGGGCTCAGGGAACAGCTGGAGGCAGAGTTGCGCCATATCGATGGAGACGATCTGGAGACTCTGATGGATCGATTGCGGCACTTCAAGCAGGCCAATGTGCTGCGGGTGGCTGCAGCCGATGTGATGGATTTTATACCGCTGATGAAGGTTAGTGACCAGTTGACCTGGATTGCCGAAGTCATTCTGGAAAAAGTATCGCAGATCTGTATTCGCATCATGATGACCAAGCATGGCGCACCGCGCTGTATCATCGAAGGCGAGGCCTACCATCCCGGTTTTGCGATCGCCGCTTATGGCAAACTCGGAGGTATCGAGTTGGGTTATGCCTCTGACCTGGACATTGTATTCTTGCATGATAGCGCGGGGAAACAGCAGTACACCGATGGTTCTAGATCGATAGACAATTCCGTCTTCTATGCCCGTCTGGGGCAGCGTATCATCCACTTCCTCACGGCCTTCACGCCAGCGGGAGAACTCTACGAGATCGACTCGCGGCTGCGCCCGAGCGGGGCCTCTGGGCCGCTGGTGAGCAGCCTGCAGGCCTTTGAGCGCTATCAACTTGAAAAGGCCTGGACCTGGGAGCACCAAGCCCTGGCGCGGGCCAGGGTGGTGGCCGGTGATACGGGTATTGCACGAAGGTTCGATCAGATACGACATGCCGTGCTGTGCCGTCCCAGGGATAAAATAAAACTGCGCCGGGAGGTATGGGAGATGCGTCAGAGGATGCGGGAGGGGTTGGCCCGCACCCCGGGTGGCTACTTTGACTTGAAAAAGGATCTAGGCGGTATCGCCGATATCGAATTCATGGTGCAATATGGCGTCCTGGCGCATGCCCACGACTATCCATCCCTGACCGAATTCACCGACAATATCCGTCTGCTCGATACGCTGGAGCGCTGTAGTCTGATGTCTGCCGAAGATGCGCAGTCATTGCGGGATATCTACCGGTTGTTCCGCGATAAGGTGCACTCCCTGAGCCTTCAAGGGGAAGCCAGCGTGGCCGATGTTGCTGAGTTCGTTCAAGAACGCGCCCGGGTGAAGCAGTTGTGGCAGGAGATGATGGAAGACGACTAGGCGCCAGTGGATAGAAGATCAGACCTCCTGATCCCACACTCAATAATCAATGGCTTACGAAACACTCCAGGAATTTAACTTGGTATCAAGGCATAATCTGCGACTACAGGATATCTGAAGATATATACAGCCTCTTTCATAACAGACTTCTCCCCCTTTTTTTCGTCTCAGTCCATGGCAATCCTCCCTCTGGGTTGTTCTGGCCTTCCCACCAAACATGGTCGTAATCTCGCCCCACGGCAGGATAGAAGCTTGCAACAATCGCGCAGACTCGTGTCGGTCGCTCCCGCCAAAAGAGCGCGCCCATTCCAGCCCTGCCATCTCAACCAGTAGAATCCGTATAGCATCGACCGTCTGCCAAAATCGTCAGTTTTTCAGCACTGATGTTCGGCTTAGTGCATTGAGGTAATTGGTCAGATCCGAGGCTTGATGCGCGTTGGAGCGTGCATCCTGGGGGTGTCGATATAGGCTGTTGCGTGCAGTACGTTATCAACGTTCGCTTGGTTTCGTAATGCCTTGATGTTGAAGGATTTTCATGTGGCTCTCTCAGAACTTGGCTATTGCGGCCTGGTATGGTGCGACCCCGCATGACGTAATCATCACTGCTCCTTGTGAAAATAAATGGAATGGCATTAACTTTGCCTTCTATAACTTTATGGGAATGAAGGTTTCTTTACTAACAAGGATTCCGGTTAGTACCGGAATGGCCCGGTCTGTCTAATACACTGTTGGACGAAGCCGCTACGCGGAGAAAGGCTTTGAGGCCTGATTAAATCTAAAATGTAACCTCACGCCCTCGCATAGAGGGATCATTCAGCGACGAAT
>JBDLIZ010000486.1:0-4820 GCA_039714615.1 Pseudomonadota bacterium
CGTTGCACGCCCTTGGCCTCGCAACGGGCATTGAAACCGTCGATTTCGATGATTTGCATAGGAATTGCAAGACACATGGTGATAACTCCTCCGCTGTTTCTGACTCCCTGGTTATTCTCGACTCCTGTCCTGGGACTGATCATTCCGCTTCAGTGCTGCCGCTCCTTTTTAGCGGTAGCCAATACCACCCTACTCAGAAGCATCTCATCGCCGCTGATCACCCGGGTACGGAAGTCTCCGCAAGCACTGCAAATTAGCCGGTTTAGCAACACCTCACTTTCCGCGCCGCATTGGCTACAGCGCACCTTTATCGACATGGACTCGATAACTAATTGGGCATCCTCGGCTAAGGTCCCGGAAGCCGCCAAAGGATAGGCGCGCTCGAGCAGCGACGCCTCAACACCGGAAAGAGGACCGATCCTCAACTCAATCCTTTCCACCCGAGTGGCCTTGTGTTGTCGAGCAATCTTCTGTACCTGCTCCAGCAAGGCCATACATACTGAGAGTTCATGCATGAGTTGCCGAAGATGTCGAGATTACCCGAGGTATTTGCCCAGTGCTCATCCACTGTCATTTATTAATGGGAACAAATTTACGCAAGAGTTCCCGGCGGGAAACGGGATTGTCGGGTATCTTACCGAGGTCCTCCTTAGTGGACACGGTGGCTTGCTCGGACACCTCGACACTGCGTTCCAATAGTTTGTCCATAATGGCCTGCGCCACGGCGCGGGCGACATGCTGATCGGGAAAATCCGTAACCGTAGTAAACATGGACAGACTCTGGTGCACCCCCACCCCCTCGATCGGAGACACAATGAATTCATAGTCGCTAGAGGGTAACCCCCAAACCCGCTTCGCACCCCAGTCCAGATCAGACCAATCCTCATGCTCGGCCGGCAACAGCGTAAGATTCATAAACCAAGGGCTGATAATAATACCAAGCCACCGGCCCTCCCAAAGAGTGAAGCCGACCGCCTCCACCTCGAGACGCTCGTTAACGATCGGGAGTCCTTGCATTCTTTGCTCACTGATATTCCGATAGGCCTCGACCAAGCGGATCACTGCTGAATGGACTTTTTCTTCAGCCATGGGCTCTCAATCATCGATCGGCAGGAACATTCCCTTGCCTGAGTCACATTGAGGACAACTCCAGTGGTCCGGAAGGGAGGAAAATGGCGTTCCAGACGGAATCTGCTCTATCTCGTCTCCCTCGGCTGGATCATAGACATACCAGCAGATCCGACACTCCAGCCGGGTGCTATCCTCGAGCCTTGTTATGATTTTGGATTCGTCCATGGGTATAAAACATCCTGATAGGGTTCGAGCATCTCCTTGAGACGCAGTGCGGAGTCCTGCAGGTCTTCCTCCGCGGCGCAAGCAGCCACGGGGATGTCCACGATCTCCAAGGTATTGAGAATCAGGGTACCGGTGGAATTGTAGTACCTGACCCACCATACATTCGGCACCGCGGTGCTGGTAATCCGGCAATCCCCATAGCCGCGTGACAGGATACTTACCGGCCCGAGACCGAGTGTCCGATCAAGAAAGCTCACATCTTCCTTGGATAAAGGCAGCAAGGTGAGATTAATGACATGGGCCTGAGCGCCTGGCAGAAGATTACTGATCCGGTCCTCGATCTCCGTCAGGATCGGCATGGCGTTCATGACTTCGGACCTTGGTTGCGCATTGCTAAGATTTTGCACCGCAGGACTGGCGCTTTTCGCCAACAAGCGGGCCAGAACCGGGACATCGCCCACCTCCAGAAGGTCTCGAATGGGTGCCCCTTGCTCATTTACATAGAAGGTCCGCCACACCCCTGCGAGCACAGACTCTTGCATCTTCGCCTGAAAGGCACCGGCATACCTGATCGCCACCTCCCCTTCCCCAAGGATCTGATTGACCAACTCCCGATTCTGCGCATCCAGAGTAGAGATATCAACCAATAGAGGATCCTCGCCGGGCCGATAGCGTTGCAGTGCCTGCTGGACCCATTCCATGACCTCCATGGTATCCGCGAGATGCCGTACCTCTTCGGGCTCTGGCAACAAAGGCTTCTGATAGACCCTCATGTCCTCGGGCAGATCGATGTATTCCAACCTAGCCCCATCCTCTTCCAGCGGCTGACTGCCGGGACCGATGCCAATACTGGCAATGGGGATACTTTTCAGACCCATAGCTCGATTCCTCGTAATACCCATGACGAATGAGCTAAAATCACTTCGCACTCACCACAGGAAGTTTAAAACCCGGGGGTTTAGTGGGCTCTGCTACCAACAGTTTGCTGATTTCTTGCAGATAATCCTCCCAGTTCTGAACCCCGGTGATGCAGCCCAGATACCCTCCATCGCGTACCAACACCAATGCCGGCCATGCCTTGAACCCATAGTGCATCTGCAATTTCAGCTCCGCAGAACGGGCTACCACGGCAGGACGCAGTCGTCCCTGAAAGGCCTGAATCAATTCCGGGAGAATAACCGCCACATCGTTGGTTTCACGATATTTCTTGGGGTCACCTGCGAAGAAAAGAAGGCCCTCCCCTGGAGAATTCACGAAACCATCGAGGCTGTCCAAGGAAATCTCGGGGTAACCGAACTCCTCGTGTAGGCGGTCGATCAGTGGTGAGCTCATAGACGAGACCCTTTAAGTTGCGGACGGCCATCTTCATAAGGAGTAATACCCAGCTCCGGCGGGTTGAGGCGTTCGAACTCTGCAAGCGGGGTCTTGCGTTGTTGTGCTGCGCGTTCCCACTCAGCCAGTATCGATAGCGCCGCCCTCAAGGCCGCCGGGATTTGGGCCTTAACGGGAGGCCGCAGGCTGCCACCGTAATCATCAAGCACCACGGGCTGCACCCCAATCAGGGCCAATTGTTTAGGACAGTCCCCTATCAGGTCGGCCGAAGCAAGCACCTCCTGAAAGCCGGTCTGGTGCATGCTGATTTTCTTGGCGCCGAGATAACGCGGAACATTTTCATCACGAATCACCCGCAAGGCGCCGGGTTCAAGACCAAAGTCAATGGCGTCAAAAATCAACAGCCTTTGGACCTGGCAAACATAGGGCAGCAAGAACATGCCCTGAGTACCTCCATCCATGAGCCTGACCCCGGGGGGAACACGGTATTCGGCATGTAGCGCCTCTACGGCACGCACCCCAAAACCTTCGTCGGCCCACAAGACGTTGCCGATCCCAAGGATTAGAGTATCGAATTCAAGCTCACTGTTAATGTTCGCTACCCTCGAGTCAGCAGTCTTGTGATGGTGGGTATTCCTCACTAAGGAAGATCGTCCTTGAACATGCGCCACCCACCGATGATAGTGCTGATGCTCGTCTGGCGGGAGATGATATCCGCCCGTATCGCCATGTAGATGTGGATTATAATGGACATCACTATGATCCACATACCGAGATTGTGCCAATTGTGGACGGCTTCGCTGTCACCGATCAAGGGAATGACCCAACCGAACATCATGTCGGCCCAGCTGCCCTGCCCAAGCCCCTCACTGTAAAGCGCGAAACCGGTTAATATCATAAAGATAGTCCCTATGACATAAAAAAAGAACATGACCGTCTGAGCCAGAGGGTTATGTCCCGGGCTTTTATGCATTTCCCTGGTCATGAAAAGGTAGAAACGGATCTCATAAAAGAAGCCCCGCCACCATGTCATATTCCACAGGGGAAGAATAAAGATCTCGCGCGCGTAATGATTGCCAACAATCGCCCAATAGACCCGCACAATGAATCCGATGGTAAATACATAGGCCGCTATGAAATGAATCAAGCGGATGTTTCCCATCAGGAATTGGTCGCTTGCCTCGCCGGGGACGGAATCCATGGGCGCCCCGATGAAATAACCCGTGATCGCCAAGATGAAGAAACTGATGGTATGCAGCCAATGCCATATCCGCACCGGCGCCTCATACACATAGATGGCTTGTTGATAGGCAGGATCACGCCCGCCCTTTGTGGTTGTCGTTGTAGTCATAATAGACACCCCTCGATCGTAAGGCGGTAGACTGCAAATACCGTATCGCGCACCGCTAGCCCAACCCCAGAATACTCATAACACCTTTACCCTCGCCAGTTCCTTGCCATCCGGCCCTATCACATGGCTAGCGCAGGCCAGACAAGGATCAAAACTGTGCAAGGTACGTAAAATCTCCACCGGCTGATGGGGATCGACCATCGGCGTACCGAGCAGCGCGGCCTCGTAGGCGCCGATCTGCCCCTTGGGGTCCCTGGGCCCGGCATTCCAGGTGCTCGGCACTACCGCCTGGTAGTTATCGATCTTGTCATTCTTAATTACGATGTAATGCGCAAGGGCGCCTCGAGGAGCCTCCGCGTACCCTAAACCTTTACTTTCTCTAGGCCAGGTTTCCGGTTCCCATTTTTCCATGTTGGCACAGTTACTATCCCCGGCTTTCACATTGGCTATTAGCTTGTCATAAAAATACCGCATCTTGTGCGCAGCCCAAGAACACTCCAGACCGCGAGCGGCGGTGCGTCCCAAGGTAGAAAACAGCGCCTCCAGTGGCAGGTCCAGATCCTTGAGCAACGCATCCACCTGCCCTTTGATCTCTTCATTACCACGCATGTAGTTGACTACATAGCGGGCCAGCGGACCGGTTTCCATCGCATGGCCCTTCCAGCGCGGCGCCTTGAGCCAGGAATATTTATTATTCTCGTCCAACTGTTTGATATCGGTTCGGGTACCCTTGATATTGGGGCCGGGATCGAAATTCGGTTCGGTGATGCCATCCCAGGGGTGCAGTCCCTTGGCCTCGTCTGGATATTTATACCAAGAGTGGTTTACGAACTCCTGCAGC
>JBDLIZ010000487.1:0-4814 GCA_039714615.1 Pseudomonadota bacterium
TACCTGGAAACCATATTTTATTTCGGGGCATCACTGTTTTGACA
Organism: Pseudomonadota bacterium; assembly: GCA_039714615.1. GTDB lineage: Bacteria > Pseudomonadota > Gammaproteobacteria > JAAEPA01 > JAAEPA01 > JAAEPA01. Next base: position 45 of record JBDLIZ010000487.1, read on the forward strand.
ATCAATCAACTGTTTCTACGCTGGAGACGTGGTGGTTCTATCAATCTGAAACCTGCGATGGTAGCGGCACAGACGTTCGTTTTGAAAAGCGTCATGGTGGCGCACAACTTCTTTATAAAGCGGAAGTAACGGACACTGCGTTTTTGCTACTGAATAGTTCGCCACCCAGCGGGGTTTGGTTTCTAGGCTGGTGGGCAGTTCTACCAGATATAGGAGAGCCGGTTTCGGGCATCCATCACCCACAAGCAGATAAAAAGAAAATATCCTTCGGTAGTAATCTAGATTACGCGGTATGTAGCGATGGAGAAACCGACGGAACATTTCGATGTGTGCCTAGCAATGCCGGTCAAGCAACATACCTTGTTGTCAACTGGGATTCCGGTATCACAGAATCCGGAAGTAGTGGCTCAGGTCTGTTCGCGCATCATGAGGCGAACGATGACTGGCCTATAGTTGGAACCCTAAGAGGGGGTAATGACTCATGTTCTGACCCAAGTGGGGTAAGTTTTTATGGGAGATTTGATATTCCGTATTCTGACGCTCTACATGAATGGTTAAATCCTTCAATGTCAGAGAGGTTTTCCTTAGCCGTTTCAAAAACCGGTACCGGTACAGGTACCATAACGAGTAGCCCAAACGGCATTAGTTGTGGCGGTGACTGCGCCGAAGCGTTTAATTCGGGGATAATAGTTTCTTTGGCGGTTACACCCAATGCAGGATCATATTTCACCGGCTGGTCTGGTGCTTGCTCGGGTATAGCGCCATGCGTCGTATCGATGACAAGCAACAAAAGTGTTACGGCAAGGTTCGATACTCCGGGAACGGCACTGAACACGTTTCTCCAACAGCTTTTCGGATCGCTGCTACATGCGCTTAACTCTCAATAACGCTGTTATCCATTATATTCTTCAAATCATTGCAGCTAATGGCGCATATGCAACCCATCGACCAATGTCGTGTAGCGGCAATCAAATGACCTGACCGGCGATTTCTGGTCCAGCCTTATTGAGAATATGTCTCCCACAAACAAAATCTGGCTGTGACCATTCTTCGGGAAGGTCTTGCTCCGGTTGGACCAACTACCGTGTCGGAGGGTAATTAGACTCTTCGGTATCAATGCAACTCGAAAGATTCTTCCTCAGTGTCGGTTTCCTTCATGATGAATACGTAGGGATCAAATGTGCAGTCATTTATTATCTGAACGGTCTCGATTGCATCAATGGTGCCCTTCCATTTGGCAACCTCTGCCTCGTGATCACCTGACAATTGACTAAAAGGAACTCCAATCAGAAATACTCCTACGGCATCGGCATCGGCATCATTGTCTTGGAGTTCCGCCGATTTCATTAACTCAATAATAGCTTCGTTCTTTTTTGCCTCCAAGGTGGGACAGTCATTTCCAACGTATCTCTCGTGGGACACATGGGACGGGGTAATGCTTTCGGGTCTAGTAGCACAGCCTGATGTGATTGTGAAGATGGCAGTTATGAGTAGCGCACCCTTGAGTATTTCCATTTGTCTCTCCGCGCAAATAATTTTCCAATTGTCCCAGGTTTCGCGATCAAGGCAGTTGCCATGCTCACACCAACGCGCATAGCGGTCTGCATGAAAGAGGCTTTCCGCTATTTACCCTGAATAAACCCCGGTATATTGCGAGGTTAAACGGATACAGCGAGACGCGTCAATCAGAGCAATTCAACGAAAAAACGAAAAGTGTAGATTTAGTGCACAAGCTTCCGTTTAACTAAACTGATCTAACTCGGCATCATCCCAGAGAAACTCCTCCGCGAAATCCGCCAATTCCGGAATCTGGCTCAGGATCGCGCCTGGTACCGCTCAAACGTCGTCTGGTGCATTCGCTTAGGCTTGAACATCAGAGGCGCGGAAAGTTCCAGCGGGTCGCCTAATCGTGAACGGTAAAATTGCTGATTTTAGTAAAAACGGAAACTTTGCAAATTCTACTATCTTCCGCGATTTTGACGGTGACGAATCCAAGCGTCAAATATACACCGTCTGGAACTTCCCGGAAGCCACCAACGAGGTTGCGGCATTTCGGGAATGTCCCGGCTGAAATCATAGACAACCTGCTGTTTCTCGATACCAAGGCATGTCCACCCTACGATCTTTGCCTTTCAGGTACGTTCTCCATTTCTTTTGCCTGGCTCTCCGGACGCTTTCTCGTCACCCGCAAATGAGCCTCCCGCAGCCTCCTGCCCAGAGGCGATAATGTCGCGGGATCGGCCTTCATTATCGGATCGTCAGCCTCCACTTCATCCTGCAATTCGAACTAGAAATCGGCTTTCTCAGGTGAAGCGTTCCGTACCCGGGTTTGTGCCGCATGCTTTCGCTTATGATGGTCTTCGTCGCCATCCTTCGCTATACGGACTAGTTCTTCCTCTTGCAAGCTCGAAAATTCGGCGTCCCAAGCCCGGTATCTTGCCTCGGCTTTCCGAAATCGCGTCAACCATCTGCTATCCAGTCTGGGATTGTCGTGCTCGCGGTGGCTTGACTGTCAGGTCAACCCAGGCCTGCGGATTTTTTTGTCCAGACACCTACTCCGTTGATGGAGCAGCTTAGTTTCCGATCAGTCGAGCGACTCAACCGAGAAGTCACCAGTAACAACGAAGCCAGCAGCTTCGTAGACTAACGTGCCGTCAACATCAGTGATTTGTATCAATAAGAAGTCGCTCTCGGGACGCGACATTTCGAGTGTTGCCTCGACCTCGGTCGTGCCACAGTCCTGGCAGCCGGAGTGGACGTGAAGAGTCATCGAGGCCACAGCGACCCTGTCTCCAGCCTCGACCTGAGAGGTGTCGTCATCTTCCCCGGTGCAGCGCGTAAATACATAAGCATCACCCGACTCGTTACCACGGTAGCGGCAGGTGACCATGTCTCCTTCCACGGAGCGCGTGAAGGAGACCCAAGCCCACTGCATCTCCGCATCACCCGCGATGACAGCAAGTTCGCTCGGAATCGTGATGACACCGACCCCGTCGAGAACGAGATTGCCATCGACCCACGTGCTTGGCGAATAGCTGCGACTGGCGCGCAGGATCTGCGTCGTCTGAGGTGTGCCGCTGCCAATGTCCTCAATGTGCAGGATATAGCTTTGCCCAGTACCTGCCACCGTGCCCGTCGAGTCACCAATCTCAATGCCGTTGATGCGACAGGTGACGGTGGCAGGGACCAGGCTGAATGTGTCTGTAGCGGCGATATGCGCCCAGGAGCCGAGTCCACTCGCCCCCGTCCCGGAAAGATCGCCGAAGCTGATGTCACCCCCATCCAGCGTTCCTTCTCCTTGCAGCCGGCAGTTGGTCGGTTCTTCGAACTCTCCTGCCGGCACAGAAAATGGCACCAGCGAAAGACCGACCAAAACCACCATTAATAGGCGTGCAGTGTTCCAAGACCGCTCAATAGTCATCGTATCGCCCCCCTGACTTGACTTATCTGCCGGTTGGAAAATGAATTTTTTCGGCGACAGCAGCGTTTATCATCGCTTTTACCGGTACTGGTAAAGCCCCAAGTTCAGCTTAGTCCAATCTCACAACCTACCCCATAGAAAATCTTCGGCGACATCCACCAACACAGCGTTCTGACTGAGAATCGCCCCCATTCGCCTCCTCAGCTTCTCATAGCGTCCCTGATAGCGCTCAAATGTCTTTCTGGGTGCTATCAGAGCCACGCATCCTCATTACCCGAAAGTGTGCTTCCCGCAATTTCCGGCCCAGCGGCGAAAGGGTGGCTGGGTCGGCTTTCAAGATTGGGTCGTCATCCTCCACCTCATCCCGCAGTTCGCGGTAGAACTCGGCTTTCTCGGGCGGTGTGTTCCGTACGAGCGTGTCAGCGGCCAGCCGTCTTTTGCAATGCTTCTGTTCGCCGTCTTTTGCGATGGCAACCAACTGCGCATCAGATAATTCTTTGAATTCGGCTTCCCAGGCCTCGCGTTCCGCCTCCAGTTTCCGTAGAGTCTCGGCAATGCTAAACCTGCCGACGCCAACAGTCTTTTCGAGACGCCGAATCCGTGCTTTAGCCCCCACGGGGACGCTCCCGCTCACAGGGTGGTAATGTGCTGCTGGTTTGGGCAACCAGCTTGAGCAACTCATTCAACTGCTTTCTGGTTAGCTGAATGCCACCCGGAAGCTCACATAGCTCGTCGTCGTTGATCTCCAGTTTCTCCAAGCGCCGCTTAAGCCGTTGCATAGTGCTCCTCCAGCTTGGACATCCGTTTTTCGAGGTCGTCCATCTCGGCAAGCCGTACCTGTGACGCCAGCGACGACAGGATATGCGCCGCGTCGGCAGGACCAAGCCTGCCCTCCGCCATAGCTTGGATAGTGGCGTTGCCTTGCTCCGTGAGAGTGCCGGATAGACCATCTATCGGCAGTGGCGCATCCACCGGCCGGATCGGGGGTATCAGCCTGTCCAGACATGCCTTGAGAGCCGTGGTATCGCCGGCCAGGGCGAGTTGCACGGCTTTCTGGACCAATGCCTCGGAATGCGGCTCCAACAGGCTCCGCAGCGCTGTACGGCGGTCTGCGATGCCTCGTGGCCTCCCGCGCGGGTTGCCTGAAGAGCCTTTTACGAATTTGCTCATATCAATATTCCTGTTGTTTCACTGAATACATCAGGCGCGCCATCATTTTCTTCCTCCGCATAATTCGTCGATCAGAGAGGTATCTCGGAGTTCTGTTCTGAAAGCTTCGGCGGCCCCACTAAATCGAGCCGCATAAACTCGGGATATTTTCTTTCGATTCGCCCAATGTAGTCGTTTCC
>JBDLIZ010000488.1:0-4785 GCA_039714615.1 Pseudomonadota bacterium
GTTTCGATCACTATGTCGGCCAGGAGAAGATCTGGCCCGAGGAGGCCTGGTTCCACCTTGCCTTTCCTCATGGCCGGCCGGCCCAGCGCTTCCAGAACACCACCCTGTGGACCTTTGTCCACGGTGAGGCCGAATCCGATGTCGACAATCTCTATCCGCGATCCATCAATGACTACGTCAAGGAGAGCGTGGACAAGGGCTGGATGCCGCTGTGGCCCGAAGGCACCCTCGACAACGGCAGAGTCCCCAAGGTCCTGTTCGTCTGGGGCGCCAACTATATCAACCAGGCCAAGGGCTGGAATGATCTGATAAACAACCTCCTGCCGAAGATCGATCTGATCGTCGATGTCAACCTGCGCATGGATACCACGGCCACCTTTGCCGATATTGTGCTCCCGGCGGCCAGCATGATGGAAAAGTGGGACCTCAACACCACGGACCTGCACACCTACGCCATTCCGTTCACGCCGGTCATCGACACCCTGTACGAGAGCAGAAGCGACTGGCAGATCTGGCGCTCCCTGGCCCAGGCGCTGGCGGACACCGGGTTCGTGTTTGACGACCAGGTGCCGAACGGCACAACCATTAGGAGGGATTTCAGCAGCCTCCTGGACGACTTCGATACCTTGAACGTCGAGGGGGGCGATGTTGCGGACGACAAGGCTGCGTGCCAGTTCATCCTGGATAATGCCGTCGAGACCAATGGTACCGGGACGGGTCTACCAATGACCCTCGACGGAGAGCACAGGTTCGTGGATGACGCCCACCTGAATGCGCAACCCGAAGGTTCGATCATTAAGCACCCCTACCGTTTTGGCGCGACCAGCGAGGCCTGGACCACCAGCCTGCAGGAGGGCGTGGCCTATCACACCCACGGGAGAATGTTTGATGAGCTCCAGCCCATCGGGACCATGAGCGGCCGCCAGCAGTTCTACCTCGACCATGACTGGTATCTGAATGAGTTTGCAGAGGAGCTGCCGACCTACAAGGGTACAGTGGATGCCGATCCCTATCCGCTGCGCTGGAGTACGCCGCACGGCCGCTGGTCCATCCATTCCACCTGGCGCGATGCCAAGTTCCAGCTGAGACTGCAACGGGGCCGGACCGTGGTCTATCTGAACCCCAACGAAGCCGCGGCCCGCGGTATGGAGGACAACGAACTGGTCGAGGTCTTCAATGATCACGGGGCCGTCCAGGTGCATCTGAATATTGCGCCACGGGTACCGGAGGGGATGGCATTGATGTACCACGGCTGGGAGCGCTACCAGTCCAATACGGGATGGCAGGCGCCGACCCATGTTCGCATCAACCCGACCCAGCTCGTCGGTAAGTATGGACAGCTCTCATTCCGGTTGAACTACTGGGGTCCTACGGGAAACCAGAAGGATACTCGGGTGGACGTCAGAAAGGTCGTCTAGCACGAGAGAGTCGATAACTCGGTTCAACCAAATGTTAAAGAGCTAGGAGAACGATATGGCTACAATTGAAAAACAGGTTCGAATGGTATTCGACCTCAACAAGTGCCTTGGGTGTCATACCTGCACCATGGCATGCAAGACCCAGTGGACGGACGGCAGGGTCGATATCCCGCTGCAAAACCTTCCCAACAACCCCGAAGGGCTGTTGTATCAGTACTGGAACAACGTCTCGACAATGCCCGGCAGGGGCTATCCCAGGGGTATATTCACCCCCGAAATGGGTGGGGGGTTCACCAATCCCACAGACCCCGAGGATTGGACGGTCGATCCGCTTGGCCCACTCCCCAGCATCCATGAGGACTATGGCGACCCCTGGGAATACAACTATGATGAGGTGCTTGGAAGCTCCGCCGCAGATGAGCCCCCCGGGGAATTTCCGGTCGGTGATACCTTCGACGCGACGACCAGCCAGATGGTGCCGATTCCGGCGCCCGACGGCCCCGACGCCTATTCGAGCAACTGGGATGAGGATGTGGGGGCGGGCGACTATCCCAATACGCACTACTTCTACCTGCCCCGGCTCTGCAACCACTGCACCAAACCCGCGTGCCTGGCCGCGTGCCCCAAGAGTGCGATCTACAAGCGGGAAGAGGACGGGGTCGTGCTGATCGACCAGGACCGCTGCGAGGGATATCGCCGCTGCGTCTCGGCCTGCCCGTACAAGAAGATTTACTACAATGCGGCCAAGAAGAAGTCACAGAAGTGTATCTTCTGCTACCCGCGGCTCGAGCAGGATACGGGTCCCAACAACCTCCAGCCACCGCGGGAAAACTTCTGCTTTAACCAGTGTACCGGCCGCATCCGCTTTGCAGGTTTCAACACCAATCCGAACGCCAACGTCAATAAGCTTGTCGACGTTTGGGGGGTTGCGCTGCGCCTGCACCCGGAGTACGGCACGGCGCCGAACCTCTTCTACGTCCCACCGTTGAGCCCGCCGAAATTTGATACCGGCGGCCGTCTGATACCGAACAGCCGGCGTATTCCGGTCGAATTGCTGGCGCAGATGTTTGGCGACGATGCAAGCTCGACGCCTGGCGACCCCTCGCGCATCGCAAGGATCGAAGAGATCTTCACGATCCTGGAAAATGAGCGGGCCAAGGTGGCGAATGGCGGAACATCCGAGCTGGTTGACATCCTCGTGGCGCGCGAAGAGACCGATCGGCTGCAACTGTACTTAGGATAGCGAGACAAACCATGAAAATAACACAACTGAAAATCTCGAAGCTGGTGACCCCGCTGGTGCTGGCGGCCCTGCTGATCCCCGCGATCAGCAGTGGTTTCCCGACCGATACGAATACGTATCAGGTCAATGCCGTGCGGGTGGGGGGCTTTACTTTTGCCGATCCCGATGGGCCGGCGAATAACCTGTCACACCCGGATTGGGGCTCAGCGACGGCGACCGACGTGCCGCTGGCGTACATTATTTTCGCCAGCGCCAATGCCAAGGGCGGGTTCGATAACTGGGCCTTGGTCAATGATGAATCGGTGCGGCACCTGTCCGTCAAATCGATTCACGACGGCGGGGAGATACTCTTCCGGGTCGAATTTGCGGATGAGACCTTCAACCCGGAGAAGGATGATGTGCCGCGTTTCTTCGATGCCCTCGCACTCATGATTCCCTACTCCGCAGCCGACTATCCAGGCTGTGTCGCCGGTCCGGAGGCTGAGCCCTTGATCCACATGGGGATGCGCTGTGACGGGCTTGATGAGCATGGCGATGCGTGCACTGCAGATAACCCCGGCGATTGCAAATGCTGCCCCGCGAACATCCACTTCTGGCGGCCGGATAAGGTCGAGGTCGAGAACATCGTCACCAATGGCATGGGCACCACCCTGGAGACCGATGAAACCGATGACCCGCTGCTGTTTCATGCCGCCCAGGACTGGAGCAACGGCGTATGGACGGTGGTCATGGGGCGCGCCATGATCGGCCCGCCGAACCCTGAGCCGGCTCACCCCGACGCCATCCACGTCGGGGCCGGTGGTCACATGGTCACGCTTGAGGCGGGTGCGAGCTATGACACGGTTTGGGCAAACTGGGACGGTGACAGGGACGAACGAAACGGCAGCAAGTTCATCGGCTTGTGGGGCAAACTGATCATTGCGCCATGACATTGAATGGACTACCCGGCATGCTGCCGCGTAGGTAAGAAAGCGTCCGGCTGCAAGCCGGCCGGACGCCCATACTCAACCCGAAATTGAACAAGAAAGAGGAACAAAAATGCATGACCCTTCAACATCGTCCATGACGACTGCCGACCCAACGGTCAGGAGTGCGGTTTACAGCTTGCTGTCTCAATCATTCAAATATCCGACACCTGAACTTTTTGCACGCTGTCAGCACGGGGATTTGCTGTCAGAGCTCTGGAACAAACTGTCCCTGCTCCCACACCTCCAGAGCCTGGTGGATGAACAGGCGGATCAGAAGGACAAGATTCAGCATGACCTGGAGAAGGTCAGCATCGAGGATTTCCAGGCGGCCTATACGGGAACCTTCGATGTTGGTGCCCCGGAGCCGCCCTGCCCCCCCTATGAAGGTATCTATCTGAAGGGCGTCGAGAGATCAGGGCACATCATTCGGCTAAGCGAGTTTTACAAGCACTTTGGCCTGCAGCTGAACCCGGCGGAGGGCAAGCGGGAGCTTGCGGACAACCTTTGTGTGGAGTTGCAATTTCTCCACTTCCTGGCGTTCAAGGAGGCACAGGCCCGGGACGAGCAGGAGGGAGAGCTTCTGCAAGGCTATCTCCTCGCCCAGCGAGACTTTCTCGAGCGCCACCTCGTCGGCTGGCTGCCGGCGTTTCAGGCGCGGCTGGAGGCAAGCTGCCCGACGCCACTCTACGTCTGGCTGGGCAAGCTGTTGACGCGGATAACGCCCCTGGAACTCGACTACTTGAACCGCAACCTCAAGGAAATGTCTCCTGCCGATGCAGTGTCGTGAATATGCCACCGGCTGAGGGCGGCGGAAAAATGATTTGTCCGAAGATTGCCCGAAGAGGGGCATGAGATAGGACAAATCTTTTTTCCGTGACCCTAAGGCCGGTGGCTTTCGGTTTCGGCTAGAAGCCGGTGACAGGCCAGGAGGAGACTGTTGGTGGTAATCGTTCAGCCTAGAATCCTCAGTTGAACACCGTGAAGGGTGCGCTTGTGGTGGTGCAGGGCAAGGCGCAACGACGCGGAATAGTTATTCTATTGCAAGGAGTTATAACGCAGCCATGCGCCGCCACAAGCGTGCCATTCGCGGTGTAGCGTTGCTCACCCAATAGGTGAAACCCTTCAATGCTGATAAAGCTTATGTTTTCAAAACGAT
>JBDLIZ010000489.1:0-4785 GCA_039714615.1 Pseudomonadota bacterium
ACGTTCGAGGGTTCCGCTGCCCGTACGGGACGTCCGTCCGGCGCGTCGCTATTCAAGGACTGGTGTGTTCGCCACGGATGGTAGTAATCCAGATACGACGACATAAGTCTCTTGAGATGCCGCTCGTTGAGCACGATGACGTGGTCGAATAGTTCTCGGCGTAGCGACCCAATAACTCGTTCCACATAGGCGTTTTGCCATGGCGACGCAGGTGCCGTGATGACCTCTTCGATACCCAGACTTTCAATCCTCCGCGTAACGCGCTCACCGTATATACCATCGCCGTCTCGAACCAGATAACTCGGCGCAGTATCAAACGGAAACGCTTCGACAATCTGTTGCGCCGTCCACTGCGCCGTTGGATGTTCCGTCACGTTGAAGTGAACAATTCGCCGCCGGCTTTAACACTCACTACAACTGACCCACCTTTGCTCACCAGAATTGACCCACTCCGATATTAGCCATAGCGCTGCTCACGGCTTCTGACCCACCTCAGCAGGGAGCCCCTCTCATTTGCTGATATAGGCCATCAGGCGAAGACTCTCGGAATCGATTTCAGTCGAAGAGAGGCTTGGTATGGAAAAGAGGCGTTGTGCCGCTTGTTGCAAACTCTTTCACCCCTGTCCTCAATCCCCCAAGCAGAAGTTCTGCTCTGCCGCTGAATGCCAGCGGGAACGCAAACGCCGCTGGCAGAAGGCCCGGCGAGCCGCCGACTCGGACTACCGGGACAACGACGTTCGGGCCAACCGGCAGTGGCGCCGCCGGCATCCCGACTATTGGCGTGACTATCGCCGTCATCACCCCCAGCGGGTCATTCGAAATCGGGAGAAACAGCGTGAACGAGACCGAGTCAGACGGCTAAAAGCGTCCCAGCCACCGCCTGGGCCAGATCTTGCCAATGAGGACGCATCAAGCCTGCCATTTTCCGTGGAAACAGGCACTTACCGCATGATTCCTGTCACGGGTGGCGATCTTGCAAATGAGCACGCGTGCCTGGTGAAAATCGCATTAGTATCGGGAGGTTAAGGTCGTTTTAGTGTCATCTTGCAAATGAGGACTTCATCGCCATAGGGCCGGAGGACGAGTAGGGTTTCAGGCATGAAGCGCTTTGACATCCAAACCCTGGAATCGGATCTGCACCGCCTGGATTTGCGCTTTGCTTCGCTGCGGATGCGACAGCCCCGAGTGGTCAACCGTCTGGCTCGCTCGATCGAGCAAAATGGTCAATTGGTCCCGGTGGTGGCGGTGGCCGAGCAGGCGGACCGCTGGGTGCTGGTCGATGGCTATCTGCGCATCGAAGCCCTCGGCCGCCTGTCGCGGGATACCACCCAGGTCGAGCTGTGGGATTGTCCCCTTGCTCAAGCCCTGCTGATCCTCCTGGTACGCGTTCAGGGACGCACCTGGGAGGCGATCGAGGAAGGGGCCGTCATCCGGGAACTGATCACGCGATTTGAACTTCCCCAGCGGGAGGTGGCCCGGCAAATCGGTCGGGATGTGAGTTGGGTCAACCGGCGCCTGAGTCTGGTGCAGGAGCTGCCCGAGGCGTTGTACACGGCCATCTGCCGAGGCGAGCTCTCCACCTGGTCGGCCACCCGAGTGTTGGCCCCGTTGGCGCGCGCCAACAACGACCAGGCACAGACACTGCTCACTGCCCTGCAGCGCGACCCGTTGTCCACCCGTGAGTTACACACCTGGTACCAACACTATCAGAAGGCCAACCACCTGAAACGGGAACGCATGCTGGCCCAACCCCGCCTGTTCTGTCAGGCCCTGCAGGCGCAGACCCGGGAGCAGGCGGCCAGCGAGCTGCGCGCGGGACCGGAAGGGGCCTGGCTGGCGGAGTTGAAACGCATCACTCAACGATTGCGTGGGCTGAACAGGCAGCTGCCGTTGGTCTTTGCGGGTCTGGAGACGAGGCCGCTACAGCAGGCCTGGGTGGAGCTGAAAACCCTTTTTCAGGATTTAGACGAGACACTGGCGAGGACTACCCATGATAGCCCCGGAGATTCGAGAAGCGATTCTGGCCCTGAAGGCCAAGGGCGCCCCGGTGCGCAAGATTGCCCGGTTGTTGAAGCTCTCGCGCAACAGCGTGCGCCAGGCGATACGCCAACCGCCGCCCTCCCCAGGTGTGGCGGAGCCGGCGATTCCAACGCACCTGCTGGCACCGCTCAGAGAGACCTTTGTGCGTTGTGAAGGCAACGTGGTGCGGGTCCAGGAGGTTCTCGCGGCAGAGCATGAGATTCGCATCCCCTACAGCACCTTGACCCGTTGGGTGCGTGAAGCCGATCTGCGGGCACCGAAACAGCGTTCGGGAAGCTATCGGTTCGGCATGGGGGAGGAGATGCAGTTCGATACCTCGCCGCATCAGCTCAAGCTCAATGATCACCCCATCAAGGCCCAGTGTGCCTCCCTGGTGCTCGCCTATTCCCGGCGCATCTTCATCCGCTACTTCCCTTGCTTTACCCGCTTCGAGGCCAAGGCATTCCTGCGTGAAGCGCTTTGCTTTATGGACGGGAGCGCCGGCCGCTGCATGGTCGACAACAGCAATGTGGTGGTGGCCTCGGGCAGTGGAGCCGACGCGGTGATTGCCCCGGAGATGGCCGCCTTCGGACAGATCTTCGGTTTTCATTTTGTCGCTCATGCCGTCGGTGATGCCAACCGGAGTGCCCGGGTGGAACGTCCGTTTTACTTTGTCGAAAAAAACTTCCTGCCGGGACGCCGCTTCGGCACCTGGGAGGATCTGAACGCCCAGGCCCGGGACTGGTGTGAGCACACCGCCAATCAAAAACCCAAACGCTCCCTCGGCATGAGTCCGGAGGCCGCCTATGTGCTGGAGAAACCCGAACTGAAACCTCTACCGGCCTATCTTCCCCCGGTCTATCAGGCCTTCACCCGCATCGTCGATGTGGAGGGGTACGTATACCTGGATACGAATCGATATTCCGTGCCTGAGCGACTGATCGGGAAAAAAGTCGAGGTGTACAAATATCCGGAAGAAGTAAAGGTCCTGTTTCGTCACCGGGAGGTGGCCGAACACCCCCGGCTGGTGGGTAAGCGTCATGGGCAAAGCACCCTCAAGGCACACCGCCGACCCAAAAGGCGTCAAGCCTATCAAGGTCGCTGCGACGAAGAGCGGCAGTTATGCGGGGAGTCGGAGGTATTGAACCGCTATGTCGCCGGGCTGAAAAAGCGCAGCCCTGGCCGCGGGGTGTCGCGCCTGCGCCGACTGCTGGCCATGCGCCGGACCTACCCCCGACAGGCCTTTCTGGCCGCCATCGAAAAGGCCTTGCAGTACGGTCTGTACGACCTGCACCGCTTGGAACACCTCATCCTGGAACGGGTGGCCGGCGACTTCTTTCAAATCACTCCGGACGATGAGGGCTCTGAGTGGTGATCAACTCCCCCTCCAATCCGCTGGCTCATGAGGTGAGGTAACCAAGGAGCATTCCAATGCGTGAGAAACTCCGAGCGATCCTGCAGGAACTGCACCTTCAGGGGATGAGTGATAGTCTCGACAAAGAACTGGACCGGGCCGAGAAAGCGGCCACCCCGGTGACTGATCTCCTCTACCACCTGGCCCTCGAAGAACGACGGGTACGTCAGGAAAAAAGCCTGGCCAATCGCCTCAAACAGGCCCGCATGCCTTGGGACTGGACCCTGGAAAGCTTTCCCTTTGCCCAGCAGCCCGGGGTCAATAAAACCCAGGTCAAGACCCTGGCCGGTCTGGACTTCGTACGCCGTGCAGAGAACCTGGTCTTTATCGGTCCGCCCGGCACCGGCAAATCCGGTCTGGCCTGCAGCCTGCTGCGACAAGCCTGTTTCAACGGCTACCGTTGTCGCTTCTACGATGCCCAGGCCTTGTTAGATGAACTCTACGCCTCTCTGGCCGACCGCAGCACCCCCCGACTGCTCAAACGCCTGAGCAATTACGATTGCCTTCTCGTTGACGAAATTGGTTATTTGACGCTCCGGCCGGAGCAGGTCAACGCCTTCTTTAAACTCATGGAGCTGCGCTACGCCCGCAAGGCGACGATCCTGACAACCAATCTCGATTATCCCGAGTGGTATGACCTGTTCAAACGCAAGCCACTGGTCGATGCACTCCTCGATCGCCTGCGTCACCACTGTATCACCGTGCGGATCAGCGGACCCTCGCTACGCGTGCCGGAACAAGAACCGGACCTGCCGACTCAAGACAACCCTTCATAACCAGAACAAGATTGAGCACAGACCATGAACCAGCGACCGCCCCTCGGTCTTTCCTTTCCCCCTGATCTTTCCGATGAGGCCGCCTACGAGATTGCCGAGTTTCTGGAGGCGCTGAGCTTGGCCTTCGAGGAACGTTACTTCGCCCAAATCCGACGTCATTACCGGGCGATCAAACCCAAACGAAGTGAGCTTTCCGATCACCCTTGGGAAGACGATCCATTTTAGTCGAGGAACCCTTTGCTCAGATTGCTTGCTTATTTACCTCTCACGCCTAACTCTTCCAACCGACCACAAGACATTCCTGACCTTCTTTCCCTATCCCGCTCTCAACAAGTGCGCATCCGGTGGGTCATTTATTTTGAGCGTTTGTGGGTCAGGTTTTGTTAGCGTCAAAGACCTGCCTTCGAGCTATACATCATGACCGGAATCATCGCGGTTTCAGGGTTGGATTTGATGATTTTTAGGGCTTGAAATCCATCCATCCCCGGCATTTCATAGTCCATGAATACAGCGTCCGGCGTATTGCCATAGAGATAATCGATCGCGTTAACCGCGGAATCTACCGTGACAACATCG
>JBDLIZ010000490.1:0-4784 GCA_039714615.1 Pseudomonadota bacterium
CGTCCCCAACATTGGGTGTTGGGAGGCGGCGTTTAGGGGGTGGACTAGTTATGAGCCGTATCACCTGACTTACTTTGACCTGAATACGCTCGAACAAACCATTAGAAACAGCGCCTTAACGATAGATTCTATTTCTACCCACGATTCATTCTCCGGTTGGTTTCTAGCTTTGTTGCGGACCGCATTGGGTGTGAATCGGGAGAATGGCGCCGTTACCAGACCGGCATCATCGGTTGCAGGGCATGCTACAGGTCAACGTAATGTAGCGGTTGAACATGCCTATCGCCTCTCAATGGTCGGTGTAGGGGGGGGGCTATGGCCTTTGCGTTGGGTACAGGCAAAGATCGGGAGAGGGGACGAGGTTATCTGTATTGCACGCAATAAGCATTACGCATCTACGCAAAATAGAGAGGTTCTGATTGGCTAAGTCCAGGAGTATTCCTTGTGATGTCCCGACCACTGTCTGGCGACCTGGCTCAGCGCCGGTTGCCGTGGTTATGATTTCGCTCAATGAAGGCCACAACATGGAGGCTGTTCTCCAGAATCTTGCAGGCTGGTCACAGGAAGTATTTCTAGTGGACAGCTATAGCCAGGACGACACTGTGGGCATCGCCTTGCGGCATGGGGTGCATGTCGTTCAACGGCGTTTTCGAGGGTTTGGCGATCAGTGGAATTTTGCGCTGAGGAAACTGCCGATTACCGCGCCATGGACAATGAAGTTAGATCCGGATGAGAGATTGACCGACGAGCTTAAACTCGAAATTCAGAAAACGGTTTGCCGGAACGATAGTAATGCGTTTTTGTTGAATATCCGCCTAATATTCATGGGGAAACAGTTACCAATTCGTTTGAAGTTGCTTCGCCTTTGGAAGACTGGTCAGGCGAGAATGTCGGATGTATCAGTAAATGAACACATTAAGGTTGAAGGGAGGTTTGGCATACTTCGATATGATATTGAACACCACGATAGTCCAAACCTCGATCATTGGTTGGAAAAGCAAAACCGCTACACTACAGCAGAGGCCGTCATCGCTTACAACAAATTCCCTTTGGCAGACAAACCTCGCTTGCTCGGTACACCCTTGCAGCGCCGCATGTGGCTGAAGAAGAACTTCTACCGGCTACCTTTTCGCTATTCCCTTCTTTTTTTGTACCACTGGCTATGGCAGGGCTCGTGGCGAGCGGGCTGGGTTGGCTGTGCTTGGGCACGGCTGCGTTCGGATGTCATGCGGTTAATCGAATATAAGCGTCGAGAGATGGCACTTACCGGACGTCTGCCGGTGAAACGGTATTACGGGCCAGGAAAGCCCGATTCGCGGGTTCGGCAGTTCGACTGAACTGCTACCATGTGCGGAATTCTCGGTTTTTCGGGTAGCTTCGATCCCACTGCCCTGGATAAAGGGCTACAAGCCATCGCCCACCGCGGGCCTGACGATTCCGGGGTGTTCGTGGATGAATCGATGGGTATTGGGCTAGGTCATGTTCGACTTTCTATCCTCGATCTCTCACCCAAAGGACACCAGCCGATGGTGAGCGCGGATGGTGCAGTGACGTTGGTGTTCAATGGCGAAATCTACAACTTCCGAGAATTGCGGGCGGAGTTGGAGACCAAAGGCTTTATTTTTCAGGGCCACTCGGATACGGAGGTGCTACTGAACCTCTATTTGGCCGAGGGTGAGTCTATGCTTCCGAGGCTCAATGGAGTCTTTGCCTTTGCGGTGTGGGACGGCCGTAACAAGTCGCTACTAATAGCGCGCGATGGATTAGGGGTGAAACCCTTGTACTTTTCGGCAGCTAGGCATGGAGTGGTCTTTGCCAGTGAGGTTAAAGGCCTATTGTCGATGGTGCCGGATACTCGAGAGCTGGATGCAGCGGCGCTGCACCGGTATCTGAGTTTTCTATGGTGTCCGGGGGAGGGCACGCCGCTCAGGGCGGTACGCAAGCTGCTGCCGGGCGAGGCGCTGGTTGTTCGGGCCGGGCGCCTGGCACGGCACTGGATTTGGTATCGGCTGCCGGTGGCCCGCGGGGTGACCGCTGGGTTGGATGAGGGTGAGGCGCTGTTCGGCACGGTTGCGCATCTGCGCCAGGCGGTGCAAAGGCAATTGGTGGCGGATGTGCCGGTGGGGGCATTCCTATCGGGCGGGCTGGATTCCAGCGCCATCGTCGCGTTTGCCCGTGAGTTGAATCCGGATATTCAATGTTTCACCATTGAGTCGGTGGGTGGGCAAGAAAGCGGGACGACGGATGACTTGCCTTATGCACATAAAGTGGCTAAGCATCTCAATGTTCCGCTTGAGGTGGTTCGGGTCGATGCTGCGCGTATGGCAGGCGATCTGGAGCGGATGGTGGCCCAGTTGGATGAACCCCTGGCGGACCCGGCGCCACTGAATGTGCTCTACATCAGCCACCTGGCCCGGGAACACGGCATCAAAGTGCTGCTTTCCGGCGCTGGTGGGGATGATCTATTCACGGGTTATCGTCGGCATCGCGCGGTAATGTTGGAGCGTTATTGGCGTTGGTTGCCCGGTTCGGCGCGGCGTGGGCTGGATGCGCTGGCCTCGGGGCTGGATCAACGCCGGGCCTGGGCGCGGCGTTTGGCCAAATTGTTCAGCGGGGCGGGGCTTTCCGGGGATGAGCGGCTTTTGAATTATTTCGTTTGGGCGCGAGAGGCGGATTTGTGGGCACTGTACTCGGCGGATTTTCGTGCCCGGTTGGGCAACGATCGGGCAACCGCGCCCATGCTGGCGTTTCTCGGTGAGCTGCCTGAAGGTAGCGCGCCTCTGGATAGGATGCTGGCGCTGGAGCAGCGGTTTTTCCTGGCCGACCACAATCTAATCTATACCGACAAGATGTCGATGGCGGCGGGGGTAGAAGTGCGGGTGCCGTTTCTGGACCTGGATCTGGTGGAGTTTGCCCAGCGGATTCCTTTGCGGTTCAAGCAGCGTGGCCAAGTGGGAAAGTGGGCGCTGAAAAGGGCCATGGAGCCCTATCTCCCCCATGACGTGATTTACCGTCCCAAGTCCGGTTTCGGCGCGCCGCTGCGGCGCTGGATGCGGTTTGAGTTGCGCGAACTGCTGGGTGATTTACTCTCGGTAGCAAGCCTGAATCGTCGCGGTCTGTTTGAACCCGCTGCCGTACAGCGTCTGATCGCTGCGAATGACGCGGGAAAAGTGGATGCCAGCTATACACTCTTGTCGTTGCTGTGCATTGAGATCTGGTGCCGGAAATTTATTGATGAGCCCATGGTGCAACTATGAGTGAAAAAAAGCAACAAGTTCATGATTTCTGGAATCAGGCATCCTGTGGTGAGGAGTTATATCTTTCCAATACTGACCAGCGCGTATTGGAAATCGGCGTGGGGTTGGGGGCTGATCACCAGCGCTATGCAGAGGCTGGGGCGGAGTTGTACGGCATCGATCTCACAGACAGGGCCGTAGCCCACACTCGGCAGCGCCTGCAGGCATTTGGCCTTCACTCAAACCTGTCCGTGGGCGATGCGGAAAACCTGGATTTCCCGGATGAATCGTTTGATCGGGTGTATACGTGGGGAGTGCTTCACCACAGCCCTGATACGGCGAAGGCGGTGGCCGAAGTTTGGCGCGTACTGAAGCGCGGGGCGGAGGCAAGGATCATGGTCTACAACAAGTGGAGCATAGTTGGCCTGATGCTGTGGGTGCGCTATGCACTGCTCGCCCTAAAACCCTGGCGAAGCCTGCGAGAAATCTATGCTACCTACCTGGAGAGCCCAGGTACAAAGGCATATTCCGTTAGTGAAGCACGCCAATTGTTCTCGCGGTTCAGTGAGGTCAGAATTCGCACGGTACTGACCCATGGAGATTTGCTTGAATCTAGGGCGGGCCAGCGCCATCAGGGGCGATTACTGGATTTGGCACGTATGATTTGGCCACGTGGTCTGATCCGTCAATTTTTTCCGAAAGCAGGATTGTTTATGTTGGTCGAGGCAAGGAAATAGGGTGAAATAGATCCTCCAAAACCTCTCAAACGGTGCTACGTCCCTGGTCGATATCCCTTGCCCGAAGAGCATTGTCGGCGATCTGTTAATCGCCTTGCGCAAGTATCAGGTATTTGGGGTCGGAGCAAGCTAACACATTGATATGTAAAGATAGTAGTCCCATAAAGTGGCTGATTTCAGGCCTATAAGACCCTTTTTAGGGCCAAAAAGATACCTTTAAGATTATCCCCTTGGAAATGGCGGTTTACGAATATGCGTTTTGTTCTTATTTCTGTGGTAACCGAGTGTGACGGGACCTGTTGATCAAACATCTGATATCTGGGACCTATACCCTTGGCACGACATTGCTCGACGGCGATCGATATCAACAGGCGGTATTCCCCGATTTGTACCACGCACGCTGGGGCATTGAGGAGTTGTATAAGGTCTCCAAGCAGTTGGTTGGCGTCGATGACTTCCATGCACAGAGCGAACGTGGCGTGAAACAGGAACTGTTTGCCCATTTTGTGTTGTTGACGCTGAATCGAATCCTGGCCAACCACACCGAGGCGGGATTGAACGCCGACAGGGAACCGCAGGCGGGTGCGCCGCGCTCCAGTTGAACATAAAAAATGCGCTGATGACGATGGCGCGGTATCTAGAGGAGCTGTTCCTTCGGCAAACACGGCTCACTTGCGATACGTTGAACAGCATGATCAATGCCATCGGCTTCTGTCGGCAAAAAACACGCCCCGGCAGGAAGTACCCGAGGGTTTCGATGAAACCTGTTGGAAAATGGCGTGCATCCAATGCCTAGTCGACAGCACGCATT
>JBDLIZ010000491.1:0-4776 GCA_039714615.1 Pseudomonadota bacterium
AGTTCCGTAATGGCTTCCTGCAGTTTCATCTCGCGCCGGCCATTCAGGACGACATTGGCGCCACGCTCCAGAAAGGCACGTGCAGTTTCCCGGCCGATTCCAGTGGCTCCGCCGGTAATGACAACTGTTTTGCTCTCAAAGTCCATAGTAAATCTCCTGTTATTTATAAAACTGTGTTCATAAACTACTTGCTGATGCCGATCAGGCAGGTAATCACCAGACCCGGCTGTCACCCGTCCTCGATTAGCATCATCAAGCAGTACCTGCCGGCCTTGGACCCACCGGCCCAATACCCTTGTTGCCAGTGATGACGATGTAGAGCATGATCAGCATCAGTACGACCTGGAATTCGATACCACCCATTGGATGTGTTTCGGATGGCAGGAAATTCCAGCGCCCCCAGTGCACCAACGCCACGGCGCCGATCATTACCGGGATGTTGAGAAATGCGCCGATGCGGGTCACAAGATCCGATACAGGATCATTGCGGAACCCACCCAGCAGGATAAGCAGGCTTCCGCCCACCTCGGCCAGTGCAACCAGCACGACCTCTGCATAGGAAATAGGCAGCATGTCCGCGAATCCTTGCAGATTCATAAACTTCATTATGCCGTGATACAGAAATACACTCACGATGCTGGTCCGCAAGAGCCAGTGAGCATTCGATGACAGTCGTTTTTGCAGTTTCATAGCAGTCTCCTTCATGAATTTCAGATGTTGTAATCCAGGCAGAATTACGGATTTCTCCAGTGACGGAATATGCGGACTCTTTCAGTCTGAATAAGTGTCTGCATACCCCGCAGCGATCTACCATACCTACTTCTTACCCTCTATCGCCTGCGTGGCCTCTTTGGTCGTCCATACCGTGTTGGCCATGTAACGGAAGTTCACCAGCGCTGCGGCATAGCCATCACCTTCCTCGACCTGTGCGGCAGCGGTGGCATCCTTCACGACAGCAACTTCGAAGCCCTGCTCAAGCAACTCCCGCATGTGTGATTCGGTGCAAAGATTGGCGGACATTCCGGCCAGGATGACCTTGTCAATACCGCGCTTGCGCAGTTGCAGTACAAGATCGTTGGTCTCCGGTCCGTAGACCTTGTGTGGACTGGTCACGACGGTCTTGCCATCCTCGATGTAGGGCTTGTACCGTTCCAGCCAGTCGGCACCGGAACCCTCAAAACCCTCCACACTCAAGGCATCCTTGCGATCAAACATGCCGATGTTGTGCATCAGCTTTTCGAGCGCGCCCTCGAACCGCCAGCCGTGGTCATGGGGATAGTAGTAGTGAGGTGAAATAAACACCGGGATACCGTTGGCTTTCGCGCTCTTCAGCAATGTCTCGATGTTCTCGACCGTGTTGTTCGCGGTCACACTCTTGCCGACCACACCCCACGTCACGCCCTTGGGGCTCAGGAAGTCATTTTGCGGATCGGTTACGACAAGTGCCGTGCGACCTTTTTCAATATGCAGCCCTGGATCGGGAAGCGCCGCGCTGGTGAAACCGGGAATCGCTAGCGAAAAAATCAGTAGTGAAGCAGTGAAAGCATTATTCATAGTCATGGCCTGGTCTCCTGCGTTTCGGTCAGATTGCTAAGGACGAAATGTTCTGTCACTTCTGTTACTGCATCTCCCGTGCCAATCTCTGTGATCTACCTATATGACTGTTTTAAAAAGATATATTCCCTAGCCTCCAGAACTCAATAAGAAACGATAATTCGTAAGTAACGAATAACCGCAGCAGTTAAAACGAGATATCGTTAGTCATGAGGTGAGCCTGTCCCTGGTTCAGAGAAGGACCTGGTACAGGATCAGTTACCCGCTATGTACGCAGGTGAGAGATTGGAATGTTTACTATTGACGCGAGATAGACGGGCGCGAATATCACTTCCGATTACCGGGACCGGGATACCCGAGCCTGGCACATGCTGCGGGTGACTATTTCCCGGTCAGCGCCTTGATTTCGTCTATTGTGTAGCGTGGTGTGATGTGTTGCGGGCAATTCCAGTCGTATGCCTGAATGGCAAGTATCATCAGTCGCTCGATGCGCGCATCATAATCTGGCATCGTCAGTTGCTGCGCGAGCTCTACATCCTGTTCCGCTTCGATGATGGTTGCCTCGACCCAGATCTTGAGTCGTTGCCGTGAAGGATAGTCCATGAGTATGAGTGCCGCCTTGTGACTCGTCTGAATGTTGCCAGTACTGATATATTGACCATTGCCCCGGAAATCGGCATAGCCAAGGGTCGTATCGTCGACTACTTTAAGAAACCCCTTGGGTCCGCCGCGAAACTGCACGTAAGGCCAGTCATTCTCACCCACGGTAGCCATGTAGAAGCTATCTCTAGACTGAATAAATGAAGCCTCTTTGTCGGTAAGCACGTAACGATCCCCCGCCGTCTCCATGCGGGAATACGCGTGGCGCGTACCATAGCGCTCCTGGGCCTTTTTGACACTCTCGGTAAAAGCAAAACGGGTGAAATTCCGGTTCATGATTAAATGGCCTGTGTTTGATGTCTGTCAAACTTCTTGTAGAACCCACCCCAACAGGGCGCCTGCGCATACCTACAGGCGCCCTTCCCTGTTTGACATCCTGATTGCCTACATTGCTTTTGCTACCTGTTGGTTTAAAAACCGGCGGATGGTATCAGCGATCACATGGCCATCTTCCTCCAGGGCAAAGTGCCCGGTATCCAGCAAGTGGAACTCGAGATTCTTCAGGTCCCGCTTGTAGGGATGTGCACCTGCTGCCGGAAAGATGTAGTCGTTCTTGCCCCAGACGATCAGGGTTGGTGGCTGGTGCTTGCGGAAGTAAGCCTGCCATGCCGGATAGTGCGGCACGTTGCTCTGGTAGTCGTAGAACAGGGCAAGCTGGATTTCCGGATTGCCTTCCCGCGTCAGATGACGCAGGTCGACATTCCAGTTATCCGGGCTGATCGCTGCCTCGTTCCTGACACCGTGGGTGTATTGCCACTTCACTCCATCCGGGGCAATGAAACCGGTCAGGGCCTGCGCATTCTCAGGAGTGCGATCTTTCCAGTACTTGCGGATCGGATCCCAAAACTCGCGCAGACCTTCCACGTATGCATTGCCGTTCTGCACGATCAGCGAATCAATCCGTTCCGGATGCCTCACCGCCAAACGAAAACCGACCGGTGCGCCGTAGTCCATTAAATACAGGCTGTAACGCTCCAGACCCAGCTTCTCCGCGAACTGTTCCATCACATCGGCCAGGTTATCGAAGGTATAGTCAAATTCTTCAATACTTGGCTGTGTACTGTTGCCAAAACCGGGATAGTCGGGTGCAATCACGTGGAAACGGTCCGACAGTGCCGGGATCAGGTTGCGAAACATGTGGGATGAGGTCGGGAACCCGTGCAACAACAGGATCGTTGGTGCATTCACCGGACCGGCTTCGCGATAAAAGATTTCCAGTCCATCGATAATGACCGTTTTATGAAGTGTCTGTGTGACGGGAGCCTCGATATTCTGATCCGTCGCCAAAGTCACTTGATTGGCTGCATGGGTAAATCCCATGGCAACCAGCGCTGTAACCAGTAGTGCTTTTGAAAGTATGATTGATGTCTTCATCGTTGTGTCTCCTGTTGTAAATGGTTTGCCTCAAGTGGCATTCCGGGCACCCCAGGTCCGAGCAGCAAATGCTGCATCGACAGGACTGTGAGATGTGTAATTAATCCATCCATTCCGTTGGTACGTATTTCCCGGTTAAAGCTGGATCAGCTTGCTGTGGTAGTCGAAGCAGCAGGCGCTACAGCACTGTCTGGTGTTTCTGCTGACGACCAGTCAGAAACCAGTCCAATGGCTATAATCGTCGCCACGACGGGTGGCACAAACGTCTTTCTAATCGATTCATAATTAACCATGACTGCCCTCTTTTACTTTCTTTCAAATCTCAAAAAGGCCACTGGTATGAATAAGTGCGCAGACATCAAACCCAAAACAGAACGACAATGACTGTTTTCATAACCAGCCAGCGACCAGCTTTTTTCAATACCTGCCTTCTTGCGATCACACCGGATGTGAACATTTCCACATTTCGGTGAAGCGCCAGTACGGTTGTATCCATGCGTTCTGTTGAGATCCAGTGCCTGTATGGCTCGGGGATTTGCTGCAGAGCACCCCTCAGAAGCCCCCACAACGAGAAGCAGCGCGCTTCTGCCAACTGGATTCTGTGTATGGATGTTGTGGTCATTACCAGGTCCTCTCCGTTTTCACTTCTACCCTTTCACTATGCGTGCCAACTTTTTTCGTGTTGGTAACCATCTGAATAAACTGTAATTATTGTGTGCCCTGTGCATGGCGATTGTTACGAATAATCGCGAATCACGAAATCTCGTTGTGTAAATCACGAGATCAAACTATGCTCAATCGAGCGGAATAAACATGTAAATGAGATGAGAGGGCCTACCAGTAGTAGTCAGGGGGGTACCCGGAACATGGCTGCAGGAAAATCATCGACTCAGTCGCAGACCGAGCTGGAGCAAATCAAGCAACTGCATGACCTGATTCTTCAGGCGGCCGGTGAGGGTGTATATGGCCTTGATTGTGAAGGCGAAACGACCTTCGTCAATCCTGCCGCCGCACGTATGCTTGGCTGGGAAGCGGACGCGCTGATTGGTCAACCCATGCATTCACTGCTGCACCACACCAAGGCTGACGGCTCATCATTTCCCAGGGAAGAATGCCCGATCTACGCTGCCTTCAAGGATGGCGCCGTGCATCACGTGGAGGATGAGGTCTTCTGGCGCAAGGATGGCA
>JBDLIZ010000492.1:0-4774 GCA_039714615.1 Pseudomonadota bacterium
GATTCACTCTTTACGTGGTACCGGCGCACCCTTCAGTCCAGCAAATCCTTCTAGACAAAAAACGACCTTCGTTTGTCATGGCCATTGCCACCTGCACTTTCCATGGTCTGCGCCAGTAAACATAGCACACAAAGAGAAAAGGGGCCGGAACAGCATCGGCCCGGTTCGGCACCCAGGACTGCTGAGCTCAGATAACAGACTGTAGCGGTTCATTAATCCAGGATTCCCGGCGTTTCGACCGGTCTCGGACTCACTTCAGTCGCCCGTGTAGACCCAATGGCAGAGCGGGAACGCCGCGAAAGCAGTCGTGTATTCGTCGAGCGGCACAAGGACGCACTCGGGAGGGGAGCCAGTCAAATCAGAGGCCTGCAGAAATGCGGGGCTCTTTCATTTGCTCCGAATACATTCTTAAGTTACAGAAGAAGTCACAGCGAGAAATTGCTGCGATTTCGATACTGTGCACTTACACTCGGAAGCTACGATCCTGATCGAATCCAGTAACGGGCAGTCAGGAACGGAATACGATCTGGTGAGCGGCCCGGCTAACCGCGACGACGGCCGGATTTTTGAGTCTGCGCTCCGTAGAAATCAGGTAGAAGCGTTCCCGTATCTATTTAGTATGCCCGATCATTTCGACATCGTACTGTCACCGTACTTCCCTCTCTATAACGGAAGGTGCACAAAAAACGCCGGCACCCGCTTGGCCGAATACCTTCATCAAGGCGCTGTCGTCGAATTCCCCGACGGCGATGGGTGCTATTCCTAACCGCTGGAACCACTGCCGCAACGCGCCATACAGGGCCGTATCGGCCGCGGGCAACAACATGGATGCTCGATGCAGCGATTGGGGAAATTCCTCCCGAAAAGCACCCGCCGTCGCGGAGGCGGCGAGAAAGGTGACGCCACACTCCCCGAGAAGATGATTGAAGGCACTAACATGAGTCGCCGGAGGCATGGGCGTGTCGGTAAGTACCATGTCGAGTTTGTGGACCACCAGATCCGCAAGAAGCGACTCCAATTTGGCTTCCCGGCACACAACTCGAACGGGCGTCTCCACACCTGGTACTCCATCAGCAACCAGCTTAGGCACCACATCGGCCACACCGACAGTCAGCTGGAGCGGCCTGCTGCCAACGTCGGCCCCGGTTATTATTTCCTTGAGCTCATCTCCCAACTGAAAAATCTCGTCAGCGTAACCGGGTGCGGTGCGTCCGGCCGCCGTGAGCACAAGCTTTCGGCCTGATCGCTCGAACAACCGGGATCCGAAATCCTTCTCCAGCCGGCTCACTTGCCCGCTGACGGTTTGCGGGGTTACGTTCAGCAAATTGGCGGCGCGGGCGATACCCCCCTCTCTTGCGACCTCCCAGAAATAGCGTAAATGCTTGTAATTGATACCGTCCATATTTCACCCAGCACTTCGATTGTTTCGAAATAAATATATCCATTGTTCGAATTCTATCCATTCGTCGTGCGCATATAATTGGTACAGACTCGATTTCATTTTCTTCTGGCCCGGGAGCCTGTCGGTTTTAGGACTGATCTACTGCGGAAAAGCCCATTTGGCCCGATTTTTCGATCCTTTTCGTCAAATAGCTACGGCTATTCTTCTCAAACGATGGAAAATCTGTCTCAAAATGGCTTCCCCTCGCTACGATCGCCTAAATCCGACAGGCTCCTGAAAGCAAGCTGTGAACGGGAGCGGCGTAATGGTGCTCGATGTCATTACCATCGAATGGCTGATCGTATTCTCTGGTCTTGCGGTGCTCGGACTAGTGGCCGCCTGGGTTATCCGACGCTCGCACCTGGAAATCCGGAGAATGCCTCACCAGAAACATGAGGAGCAGGAGCCTCAGCAGTGGCATGTGCTGGAGGTCGCCCAGGCGCTGGAAATACTCAATTCCTCCCGCGACGGACTGAGCACTCCGGAAGCCAGGGAGCGTATTGCCAGATACGGACCCAACCGGTTACCCGAGTCCAAACCGCGTGGTCCCCTGATTCGCTTTCTCGCCCAGTTCCACAATGTGCTGATCTACGTCCTGCTCGCTGCGGGGGCGGTGACAGCGTTGCTGCATCACTGGCTGGACACCGGCGTAATCCTCGGAGTGGTCCTGATCAACGCCCTGATCGGGTTCGTTCAGGAGGGCAAGGCGGAAGACGCCTTGCGTGCGATCCGCCGGATGCTGTCGCCCCAGGCCATAGTGCTGCGCGATGGACATCGGGTCACCGTCGATGCGGTGGAACTGGTGCGGGGCGATGTGGTGCCCCTGCAAGCGGGTGACAAGGTGCCGGCAGATCTGCGCCTGTTTCAGACCAAAGGACTGCGAATCGAAGAAGCGGCCTTGACCGGTGAATCGGCACCCGTCGAGAAGTGTGTCGAACCCGTGTCTCGTAACGCCGTCCTCGCCGACCGCCGGTGTATGGCCTACTCGGGAACGCTGGTGACCAACGGACAGGGTTTCGGCATCGTGGCCGAAACCGGTTCCGGCACCGAGATCGGCCGAATCAGCGCACTGGTGGCAGGTGTTCAACAGTTGACGACGCCTTTATTACGCCAGATGGCCCAGTTCGGACGCTGGCTGACTGCGGGAATACTTGTGCTTGCATCCGCCAATTTCGCTTTCGGGGTGTTAATCCGCAATTACACGGCAGCGGAGATGTTCCTCGCATCCGTGGGCTTGGCGGTGGCAGCCATACCGGAAGGTCTTCCGGCCATCATGACCATTACGCTGGCTATCGGTGTCCAGCGCATGGCGGCGCGCAATGCCATCATCCGGCGTTTGCCGGCAGTCGAGACGCTGGGTACCGTGGCGGCGATTTGCTCCGACAAGACAGGCACCCTGACGCGTAACGAGATGACCGTTCGCAGGCTCGCGGTCTGCGACCGCGAGTTGGAGGTCAGCGGAACCGGATACGATCCTCACGGCGGGCTACTGTTCGACGGAAAAGAGTATCCGGTTTCCTCCGACTCCGCGCTGTTGGAGATTCTGCGGGCTGCGCTGCTGTGCAACGATGCCACCCTGGAGCGGCGCGATGGAGAATGGGAAATTCAGGGCGATCCCATGGAGGCCGCGCTGCTTGTTGCCGGTGTCAAAGCCGGATTGGATCCCGGGAGTGAAGCCAAGATGTACCCCCGCACTGACCTCATTCCCTTCGATTCCGGCCATCAATTCATGGCGACCCTGCATCACAGCCATGACGGGGATTCCTTCGTCTTCCTGAAGGGAGCACCTGAACGAGTGTTGGAGATGTGCGCCAGGCAACGTGGGAACGGGGGAGACGTATCTCTGGACCGCAGCGCGTGGCAAATTCGCGTAGACGACATGGCGACCAGGGGTTACCGGGTGCTGGCGGTAGCGAAAAAAACAGGGCGAAGACACCAGACGGAACTTGATTTCGGGGATGTGGACAGCGACCTGGTACTGTTGGGGCTGTTCGGACTCATCGATCCTCCACGCCCCGAGGCCATCGTAGCCGCCCAAAAATGCCGGGATGCCGGTATCCGCGTAAAGATGATCACCGGCGATCACGGTATTACCGCGGCAGCCGTCGCCCGCCAGGTCGGACTCGCCAATACGAATGATGTACTCACCGGCCGGGAAATCGAAGCAATGAGCGATCACGACCTGCGCCGGCGGGTCGATCATGTGGATGTTTACGCCCGGGTCAGCCCGGAGCACAAGCTGCGCCTGGTCAGTGCTTTGCAGGAAGCGAATATGGTGGTGGCCATGACCGGTGACGGGGTCAACGACGCTCCGGCCCTGAAGCGTGCCGATGTGGGCGTCGCCATGGGCGGAAACGGTACGGAGGTGGCAAAGGAGGCCGCCGAGATGGTGTTGGCCGACGACAATTTCGCCTCCATCGTCCATGCCGTTGAGGAGGGTAGAACCGTCTACGACAACCTGCAGAAGGCTATTCTCTTCATACTGCCTACGAACGGGGGGGAAGCGCTGATCATTCTGGGCGCGGTCCTGTTTGGCTTCCACCAGTTTCCACTGACCCCGGTACAGATTCTCTGGGTCAACATGATCACTGCCGTGACCCTGGCGCTGGCGCTTGCATTCGAGCCACCGGAGCCGGGCGCAATGCGGCGGCCACCACGCAACTCGCGAGAGCCGGTGCTGACGACCCTGTTTCTGTGGCGCATTCTATTCGTTTCCCTCATCCTGATGAGCGGTACTTTCGGCCTGTTTCTCTCGGAGATGAATCAGGGGGCGAGCATCGAGCATGCCCGCACCGTCGCAGTGAACACGCTGGTCATGTTCGAGATTTTCTACCTCTTTAATTCCCGCTATATCACGGCCCCGGTGCTGAACCGCGCGGGACTTTTCGGAAACCGCTTCATCCTGCTGGCGGTCGGTTTGCTTGTTCTGTTCCAGATGGGCTTCACCTACCTGACTCCGATGCAGACCCTGTTCGGCACGGCGCCCATCGATGCGACGATCTGGGCACGTATCGTTCTGGTGGCCTCATCGGTGCTGGTACTGGTCGAACTGGAAAAGGCCGTGTTTCGGCATATCGGCAAGGCTCACGGCGGGACATAAGATGAATGAAGTGGTCTAATCGCTCTTTTCTCCAAGTCCAAAGGTAATCACGTTAAAACGAAAGTTGGCCCTCGCTGCCTAGGCCCCACTTCTGGCATCAGCTAAAGATGGGGAGATTACCAGGGCACATCGTGTCTAGTACTCCGACAAGGTTGTATTGATGAGTTCAGCGTTACTGTGGTGTTTCGCAACAAGGCACAGCACGCAGGCAATGGCCATAGTCCTTGTCAAGT
>JBDLIZ010000493.1:0-4770 GCA_039714615.1 Pseudomonadota bacterium
ACGATGACATCGAAAGAATTGATGTTTTCTACCCGGATGGCAGACAGCTGGTCGAGCTGGACCTGTCACGTTTCCGCACACTTGAGTCAAAAGATGCGCCTAAAAAGCATGTATTCATCAACCAGATTGGCATGCCGGATGATGCCGTTGATGGCTGGTATTCAGCACGCATTACCCTGAGAAACGGCGAACTACACACCGCAAGTGACTATGTCGTGCTCTCGAAACTGGGCCGTGCAAGCGGACAGACTCCGGCTCATAAAGAAACGGTTTCCACTCCCCCGCAGAAGCTCACCTGGGACCCGGTACCCGGGGCCGGCTACTACCAGGTATTTATCCGCGACCAATGGGAGGATAACAAACTGGTCTACACCTCCAAGCTGTTGAGTCAGCCGGAACTGCTGCTGCCAACCGGTCTGATCGAGGACGGCGGCTTTTATTCATGGCTCATTCACGCGCGTGATATCAACGAAGACATCAAGCTGGGAGATTTCAACAGCGGCTCTCTCAGCAAACCGGTGACTTTTTCCGTTGAGGCCAGTCTGTAACAAGCAGCTGACGAAACACCGGTGACTACCAGCGCGAAGGGAGTTTCTGGTGAATGGTAATCCGCTTATTTACAATCGATATATATCCACCGGCCTTAAGGTCCTTCAGTATCCGGCTCACCATTGCGCGTGATGCGCCAACCATATCGGCAATTTCCTGCTGGGTCAGTTTCTCTGTAATCATCTCGCCATCTTCCTGCTCTTCTGCCTGCTCCAGCAACACCCGCGCAACCCGACCGTACACATCCAGCAGAGCCAGGTTGCTGACATTTCTGGCCAGCATTCGCATACGACTGGTCATGGGTTTAATGAGATTGATGGCGATCTCGGGGTTTTTTGACAGGCACGCCATGAAATCTTCGCGGGAAATAATCATGAACCTGGAGGCCTCGGTCGTCATCACCGAGGCAACCCGCGGTTGTTTATCTATCAGTGCAAGATCGCCAAAATAATCACCGGCACTCTGGTGGTTCAAGACGGCCTCACGGCCGTCTTCTCCACTGATAAAAACCCTCACACTGCCGGACAAGATGACATACAGTGAGTAGGTCTCATCGTCCTGATTGATAACAATCGTGTTCTTCCTGAATGACTTGACCGTGCCATGCTGCTCAATCTCAGTCAGCGCCGCGCTCGACAACCCTGAAAATAGAGGTACATTATCTAGCATATTCAGATGCTTACTATATATTTATACTGTTAAATAGAGACGGCGCAAACGGCGTGTCCATGTGGATTAGAATATGTATGCTCACTCACGCAGTGTCAAGACAAGTACAGAACCATCATGGCAGGCAAACTAAAAGAACCGCGCGCCATTACCGACCATCGCCGGGAACCGGTCTGCATCCTGCCGACCGGGTTTTATTTTGACGATGAACGCTGGGACAGGATCTGGCAGCGCTTCGAGGAGAAAGGCGAGGCCCTTTCACACGACGATTTGCGCGAACTGTTCCCCGACGAACCCACCCTGAAGCCTCGCGCAGGCTAGCTTGTAGCCTGGATGAAACACAGTGTAATCCGGGGTGCCGCCTTGCACTTCCCGGATTGCGTTTCACTCCATCCGGGCTACAACTGCTACCGTGCGGCGGATTGGAGCGCAGCAATCCGCACTTCCAGTGGCGGGTGGCTCATAAACAGTTTCTTGAAACCGCTCCCCAGTCCGCCAGAGATACCAAAGGCTGCAAACTCACCCGGCAGATCATGGGGTTCATGCTGCCGCTGCAGTGCTTGCAAGGCACCAATCATCTTGCCACGCCCTGCCAGCGAGGCGCCGCCCGCATCGGCCCTGAATTCACGCCGGCGTGAAAACCACATCACAATCATCGAGGCCAGAATGGAAAGAAATATCTGCGAGACTATGGATACAACGTAATAGGCCGGGCCATAGCCACGTTCGGTTTTAAACACGACCCGATCAACAACATGACCGATCACACGAGAGAGAAAAATCACAAAGGTGTTAATCACACCCTGTATGAGCCCCATGGTCACCATGTCACCGTTACTGACATGTGTTATTTCATGGCCGAGAACTGCCTCAACCTCGTCTGAAGACATGTTCCGTAACAGCCCGGTGCTCACGGCAACCAGGGCGTTGTTGCGGCTCATGCCGGTGGCGAAGGCGTTCGGTTCTGTCGCATCAAAAATGCCCACTTCCGGCATGCCAATACCTGCCTGCTGCGCCTGCCGCTGCACGGTCCTGACCAGCCATTGTTCGGAACTGTTAGCTGGCTGCTCAATAATTTTAACGCCCATCGAGCGTTTGGCCAGAAACTTGGACATGGCTAGCGAGATAAAGGAGCCGCCAAAACCAATGACGGCCGACATTACCAGCAAGGCCTGCAGGTTCAGATCAACACCGTTCTCGGCCAGGATACCCTCGAAGCCAAACAGCTGAAAAACAACACTGATCAACACCAGAATGGCCGCGTTGGTAGCCAGAAAAAGGGCAATTCTCATCATAGCGGGTTTCCTTCCAGGAGTTAGTTATCCGTGCCTGTAGTATAAATCAATCCGATTTACACATGATCAAGATGGTAGCCAATCCGGAAATATCAAGTACGAAACGAAACTTTTCGCCATCTGTGCTATCTTACCTACTACTTCACGGGGGCGACATGGCTTCGACGCGGGTCGCGAAACCTGAGGTGCATGCCGAGGTGCAGGATACCTCGTAAATCCATCTGCAAACTATTAGTTGCCAACGACGACAACTACGCACTCGCAGCTTAAACCCCTGTAGGGTGCCGTCTGACTGGAGCCGTGCATGTGCGTCCAGAGTCCCCGGTCTTCGGACAAGTGACACTCAGGCGTCGACTCTCACATGATCGCGATGAAGCACGTTCGGGGCGGATTCGTTAAAACTTAACCGAAATCGCTGATTATCTTCCCTGCCCGTCGGGTAGTGATCAGTTAAACTAATAGACCGGGATAAGCATGTAGAGCCGATGGCAGAGGGCTTACGGACGCGGGTTCGATTCCCGCCGCCTCCACCACTCATTGTTTTATTTGATATTTTTTACATTCCGGCCTGTGGTGATCCACTTTGGTGATCCACTCGCGGGCCGGTATAGTGAAAACATCTGCAAATCTTTGGCTGAACCGACACGGCACGTGGTATTTCCGGGCCATCATTCCCAAGCATCTGCGCAACCACTTTCCAGATCATAAGCGGGAAGTTCGCCGCTCCTTGCAGACCGATAGCAAGCGATTGGCCATCCAACTTGCGCGTGAGTGCCGGGTTGCATTGGATAAACTACTGGAGCAACTGGAAGTGGGTAAAGACAAGATAAAAATAGGTTACATCGGAGCCGATGAAATAGTAGTTGGCGATGCAATCATCAAGGGCCTAAAGATCGATCACGGTGACCCCGAGAAAGAGCAGGAAAGTTTGGCACAGATCACTAGTGCGATTGTCGCAGCATCTGTTCCGGTTGAAACCTCGCAGCCCGACGGCCCTCCCCTTACCACAATCATTGAAGAATACTGTGCCGAACAGGTACAAGCCGGTAACTGGAAGCCGAAGACCGAGGGCGAGAACCGGGCCATCTATAACCTGCTGGTGAGTATCGTCAAAGATCAACCCATCACCGACATCAAGCATGAGACCATGCAGAACTACAAAAAGACACTTCGGAAGCTCCCGGCCAACATGAACAAGAATAAACGCTATCGTGACAAGCGCATCAAAGAAATACTTGCTATGGACAACGTGAAACCGATGAGCACCACCACGATCAACAAGAATTTAACACGCGCTTCCAGCCTGCTCGACTGGGCCACCAGGCATGGTTACATCTCTCAAAACTTCGCCCATAATCTAACCATCGGAACGAACAAGCGGGCGATAGATGATCGTGACCCCTTTTCCATAGACGAGTTACAAACACTGTTCAACGGTTACTTATATCAAGGGAAATTCCCGGCACACACTGTCATCTACATATATCAATACTGGTTGCCACTACTGGGGCTATTCACAGGGGCACGCATTGAGGAGTTGTGTAAGCCCTGCCTTGACGACATCCGGGAGATAGATAGCATTTGGTGTCTGGACGTAAAAGACGCGAAGACGGAGGCAGGAGAGCGTCTGATACCCATTCACCAACGACTCGTCGACTTGGGGTTCATTGACTATGTGGATAGCATGAAAGAACAAGGTGAAGAATGGTTGTTTCCAGAGCTGCACAAGGGGCGTGACGGAAAATCACAGTCTGCATCAAAGTGGTTCGCGAGATACCGCAAACGCTACAGTGTTGGAAGTAACGATGGGAAAAAGTGCTTTCATTCGTTTCGCCACAACGTGAAAGACTGCTTTAAGCACGCAGTCGAAATATCAGAAAACTTGAAGGATGCCGTCATGGGCCATCACAATAATTCAATGTCTGCTAGGTATGGAAGCGCCTACAAACCATCGGCACTAATCAAGGCGGTCAAGACGATTGACTATCCGGACTTGGACTTATCACACGTCAGCTTTTCAGACTTCCTGCAGAGGAAGAATAAGTCGAATCTTATGTAATAACACGTGGGCGTATAGTGGCGTGACGTGAGAATCCCAATGTCGGCCCGAGCCGGAAGTCCAGTGTTCTGTATATTAGAGATTGCTAAAGGGCGGGTGTCGACCCAACCCAGTCATTGAAATGAAAATTCTGAATGGCAGGGAAGCAGGACGTTCACATCCTTAAATACCATACGGGTTGTGCATTCTGTTCGTCTC
>JBDLIZ010000494.1:0-4766 GCA_039714615.1 Pseudomonadota bacterium
GCAAGCTTGCGAACACATTGTTTGCTATGCTCTTTAATTACAGCGATTGTCGCTCGGCTTGCTGCCCGTACTTGCTCTGTCGTATTTTTTGCTATCATCAAACGACGATAAAAAAAATACGACGATTTGTCTACCTCCCCGCTTCATTTTGTCCCGGCTTAAGGGGAAAGCCTGGGATCATAAGCCCTTGAGCGTTGCTAAGGTGAGGCTTAAACAGCCTTCAGATACTCTGTTGGAGGAGGTGTCAAGAACGTCGATTTGCCTCTTGTCGGAATCAGGCAAGCGACTCGTGGAGCGGAGCGCTGGGTTTCGGGTTGGTGACAAGAAACGATATGAAGCGGTTCTACCAGTTGATTCGCCCGGATTATTTCTGGTGACTTTCCTTGCCGCAGTCGATGAAGAGCATGTAACAGACGCCGAGCGAGCAATCGGTCGAATTGACTGGAAGTCTATGTGCTACGTCGTAGTCAGCTAGCTCGCTTGCTGCAATGGAAATTTGGACTATGGCAAAAGACGCCAACAAGGGCGTGAACGCGGATTGCCAACTACGCTGCGCTTCGTTGGCAACCGGTTACGCCCGACGTTAGGGCAACGTAAATTGAAAATGAATTTATCTGTCATTGACCTTTGACACTCGGTAAGCGCCGAGGAAACAGCAAGGAGTGGCTTCGCGCCATACTAAGAAACTGAATCGCGAATTGAAAGGAAAGGTGGCTTCGATAAGGTAAGCGCGAAGCCAAGTTAATTTTCATCATGGGGTGTCGTTGAGGATTGGTGGATGACCGGAAGTTCAGATTATTGGGCTGGTATTACGGCATCGTATACCACCTTCAATCCCCTGAATTGCCTACCGCCGAGCCCTAACCAGGCGCTCAACCCTACCCAAAACCATTTGCTTCTTTAAAGGTTTGTGGTATCTTTCAAGTCCATTGCCCTCTCCAAAGGCTCTGGAATGGTTTTGGTCGGGTTAGCTCTGCCCTTTACCCAAAAATAGTTCTGAACTTTTGTCGCGATGCCGTCCATCATGGCGGCATGAAAACCCAGAACCTGATCAAACAAACACTATCACAGCCGGAATCGGTTGCCGTCGTCCAACAGATACTGGAGGACAATGCGGATGCCCCTCGCTGCGCTATTGCAGAGCATGTGTGCGAGCACTTTGCCTTCTTCAATGCCTTTGGCAGACCGCAGAAAGCTGGTTGCCTCAAGGCTCTTCGGGAACTGGAGCGGGCCGGGCGATTTCGGTTGCCGGCGGCGCGAAGGCAGCCTCCGCAAGCAGGACCGAGGCGACTGAAAGAGCCGGTGGAAGAAGCCCGTGATCTTCCTTCATCAGCCGGCGAGATAGAGGAACTTCAGCTGATCCGCGTGGAAAGCGACAGCGAAGTACGTATCTGGAACGAGCTGATGTTCCAGGAGCACCCGAGAGGTGCGGGTCCATTGGTCGGCGCGCAGGTTCGCTACCTGATCCGCTCGGAACACGGCTGGCTCGGTGGAGTGGGGTTCAGCGCATCCGCCTTGCAGCTTAAGGATAGAGACGAGTGGATCGGTTGGGATGCACAAACGCGCCGGCAGCACCTGCATCGTGTGATCAACCTGAGTCGTTTTCTGGTTCGGACCTCGGTGCGTTGCCATAACCTGGCCTCACAGGTATTGGGGATGTCATTACGCCGGGTAGCGAACGATTTTGAGTCACGCTATGGTTATCGCCCGTGGTTGGTGGAAAGCTTTGTGGATCAATCGTGCTATCGCGGCACCTGCTATCAGGCCTCCAACTGGATCGAAGTGGGCCAGACTTCAGGGCGAGGACGTCAGGATAGCGCGTATGAATGCCCCGAGACGGTGAAAGCCATCTACCTGTATCCACTTGAGCGCGACTTTCGTAACTGGATGGAGATCGAACGCCCAACTCGGGAGGCATTGGAGATCACGGATGGGCTCGATGGTGAACAGTGGGCGCACAATGAATTCGGTGGCGCCCAGTTGGGAGATGAGCGGTTGAATAAACGACTGGTCGACAGTGCCCGGGTACAGGCAGAGAAGCCGGGAGAGGCCTTCAGCGGCGCTGCGGAAGGCAACTGGCCTCTGGTGAAAGGCTACTATCGAATGATCGACAAGCCGGATGACTGCGCCATCACCATGGACGCCATCCTCGCACCACACCGCGAACGCACCCTGCAACGGATGATGGTACAGCAGACGGTCCTGTGTATCCAGGATGGCACCGACCTGAGCTACAACAGCTTGGCACAATGTGAAGGATTGGGTGTGATCGGTACCAATCAGACCAGCGCACAGAGCCGTGGCTTACACCTGCACTCCACCATGGTGGTGACGACGGATGGGCTGCCACTGGGTCTGTTGGGCGCCAAATGTGAAGCACCGGAAGGAAAAAAAGAAGAGGACACGGGAGCTTCCAGTAACAAACCCATCGAAGAAAGGAAGACCTTTTGCTGGATAGAGAGTCTGCGGGACAGCAATGCATTGGCCTCCGAGATGCCGTCGACCCATCAGGTCTGTGTGATGGATCGAGAGGCCGACTTTTTTGAATTGTTCAATGAACCCCGCCATCAACAGGTTGACCTGTTGGTGCGCGCAAAACATGACCGTCGTACGGAGGGAGAGTACAAGCTCTTTGATACTCTGAGGCGAAGTGCGGTGCGCGCCACACTCACCATCCGGATTCCCCGGCAGAGTGCACGCCCCAAGCTGAGCAAACAAAAGGCACGCCCGCAGCGGCCGGCACGCACCGCACAAGTTGCCCTGCGATACCAGGAAATTGAACTGCCGCCTCCGTCCGACCACAAAGACAAGTCGCCCCTGAAGTTATCGGTGGTTCACATCCGTGAAGAGACGCCACCACCGGGTGAAACACCGTTGGAGTGGTTTCTGCTGACCACCATCGCAGTTACCAGCAACCTGATCGCTCAAGAGTGTATCCGCTGGTATCAGCTGCGTTGGCGTATCGAAGATTGGCACCGAGTTCTAAAATCCGGGTGCGGGATTGAAAAACTGGCCCATAGAACGGCCGAACGTTTGAAGCGTGGCATTGCAATCAATATGGTGATTGCCTGACGCATCATGCTGATGACCTTGCTGGGAAGGGAGTGTCCGGAACTGCCTGCCGAAGTACTGTTCTCGGATATTGAGATAGAGGTATTGAGCGCCCAGCAGTAAAAAAAAGTTGACCCACCGACACAACTCGGACAGGCCGTACGACTTGTCGCCTCTCTTGGTGGATACCTGGGGCGCACCAAAGATCCTCCACCAGGGCATCAGATCATGTGGAAGGGATATGCCTATCTTCAGCTCCTATGCGATGGCTTCCTGCTCGCCAGGAGTATCGATACTGGATGATTTGTGGGTAAAGGGCAGGGGTAGGAAGGTCTTGTTCCATGAAAACTCAGGCTGATCTCCGCTAACGCAAGAAAAAACCATCAGCCGTCTTCAACAAACGCCCTCGTCACTGCGTGTTGTGACGTTAAGTCCGACAGCCTCCTAGGCATTTTATAGTCAAGGACAACCCACCTTCCTCCGGGTGCAAGCGCCTTTGCACCAGTCTCAATAACTTTGTCGAATTCGGGCTCATAGGTCAGAACGCCGGTTGCCAATATTCCTCGGGTGTCGTCCGGGAAGTTGAAATCTGAAGCAGCGCAACAGACCAATTCCACGTTGTGCCACCCAGCAGCATGGGCGCGCGCTTTAGCCCTATCCAGCATCTCCTTGGAGATGTCCACACCGACTATCTTTCCTTGACTGCCGATGCGCTCTTCCAGAAGGGCAAAGTTCAGGCCCGTTCCGCAACCAATCTCTACAACCGTGTTTCCGGGACGGAGAGCCAAAGCATCTACAACCATTCTGCGCCATCGGCCAATGCGCATACCGGCTAGGTAATAGAACCAAACCGCCATGTCGTAGATTCTAGCGTGCTTTTCGTACACCTCCCGAACTTCGTCTCGTGTCAAAACGCTTTGCTTGGCCATGGCGATTTTTTCCGATCACGGCGTGCAGCCGTGGCAGAGATTACTCGTAAAAATGGCCCTACGGTAACATAGTTGGATGTCACAGTCGCGGGACGGTCATCTCGCATCAATGAATCCATGACGCCTTTCCACGAACCGTTTGCTTGTCGGATGAACACAGTAACGAATTTGCCAGTCTCCTTCACCGGGCGGCCAGCCATTGGAAACAGAATAAATTGGTAAATCCAGACCTCAACAACCACACCCATCGTGAACCGCCTAAACGATTGAATAACTGGGCAAATGGTCCATCATCGACCGAATTTGGACATTCATGTTTTTGCTGTGCCTACGATCACGGTAGGACGGCCAGTTACCCGACCGCCCCCGTACAGATCCCCGCGTGCGGAACTACCGCACGAGGCTCCTCAAAGTTACTTGCTTCGCACAGAGGGCGACATTGGAACAGTGTTTAGTGTTGCTCAGAAGCTTTGGCATATGCGCGGTCTTTGGAGCCTGAACACTTTTATAAGCTCAGCGAAGCCTTTCCAGTTATAGCTGCGCCGCTGACTGCGACGATTGAATGCTTTGAAAAGAATCCGCTGCGCATGATAAAAGAAGTTCTGCAAACTAGCGTAGTTCCCTCGGATGCCGTAGTAGTTGTAATACCCACGAAGCTTGGAATTCAGCTTCGCAAATAGAATCTGCTTTGGCAGCCGACAGTGCTTACGGCACCACTCCTGGAAGTTTGCCAGGGCCGCACGGTATTTCTGCCGTGCGGTGCGTCGCTTGAGCACCGGCTTGCGC
>JBDLIZ010000495.1:0-4753 GCA_039714615.1 Pseudomonadota bacterium
TCTCCGTTCCAATGCCAATACGCCGGCTATCCGGAGGGACGGACTTGATAATCCGTGCCAAGTACGGCGTGGAAGGTTACAGGCTTGGAGAATCGGAAACCAGTATTTGGAGCAATAGGGCGGCGGCCAACAGCGATCGCTTGTGCCATCGCAGATCCTATGAGGGCTGCTTGCCTATCCTCTAAAATAGCGTTTGTCATTAACCAACAAAGAGGATAGGAAAATGCAAGCAGCCCAGGTAAAAGCATACGAGTCAGGAGCGGTTTTGTACATGGCGATGGAGTTATCGAACAGCAAGTGGAAGCTGGGGTTCAGTAATGGATCGAAGCTACGGCGCAAGTCGATCGATGCCAGGGATCGGCACCGGTGCCTGGAGGAAGTGGCGCTGGCAAAGGCGAAGCTGAAGCTGGCCGCGGATGCGCCGGTGGTGTGTTGTTTCGAAGCGGGGCGTGACGGCCACTGGATTCATCGCTGGTTGGAGAGTGAAGGCTTCGAGGTATTGGAGATTGACTCATCCAGCATTGAGACGGCCCGCGGTCGCAAGCACGTGAAGACCGATCGGGTGGATGTGGAGAAGCTGTTGGACCTGTTGATACGCCATCATTGTTTTGGATTGCGTAAAGCGTTCCGGGTGGTTCGAGTGCCGTGTGCGGCGGCCGAGGCGGCACAGCGCCTGCACCGGGAAGATGAGTACTTGCTCAAGCAACGTACGCGGATCAGCAACCGCATCAAGGGATTACTGGCGGCCCAGGGCGTGGTGGAAGTGCCCTTGCGGGGAGACTTTTCGGCCTGGCTGGATCAGCTTCGGCTATGGAATGACGGGGCATTATCGGCGCAGCTGAAGACCGAGCTCAGGCGTCTGTATACACAGTATCAGGTATTTGACGGCCAGCTCGCTGAGCTGGCCGATAGCTATGCTGAAGAACTGCTGGCGGATACGCCGCTGGCGGAGAAGCGGCGGCAACTGGAGAGCCTTAAGGGTATTGGTCCGAAGAGCTCGAGACCCTTGTCAGCGGAAGTGTTCAGCTGGCGGACGTTCGCCAACACCAAGCAGGTGGGTGCGATGTCCGGGCTGACGCCGACGCCGTCGCAAAGCGGTGATACTGAGACCGAACAGGGGATCTCGAAGGCGGGTAATCGGCGGGTCCGACGGATCATGATCGAACTCGCCTGGTTATGGCTACGCTGGCAACCGGACAGTGCCTTGAGCCAGTGGTTTAATCGCCGTTTTGCCCATGGCGGCAAACGCATGCGGCGCATCGGCATTGTCGCCCTGGCGCGCAAGTTGCTGATCGCCTTGTGGCGCTATACCGAACACGGTGTGATACCGGAAGGTGCGGTACTGAAGACTCAAGGCTAGCCAGAGCGCTGTATCAGGCCATCGGTAACAACTAACAAGGTTGTTTAGGTCAACGTACTCGCCGGGCTCCAGGGCAAGCATGCGCTTCAGCCGTTTTCGTAGATGGGGTACGTTTTATTGTGATCGATACCCGTATGTGGGATGTGGTGTTCGGCAAAGCCGGCACGGATAGAAGGTGGTTCCGGTCCATAAACCGGAATAAGTTAGATCACGAGCCTGAAGTTAACCTCAAGGCAGGATTTATCGGAAAACACAATTGACCAATCAGAGGGTTGACAAGGCAGCACACATAGAAGGAGCCCAGTCCGCTAATTGTGATAACACACCCGACTGTACAGAAATCGTCTGATCTGGTCTCGGCTGAGCGGCGGCTCTCAGGACCTGCCGTCAACCTTCCGTCCGCCGGACCAGGCGCTGGGTCCGATTAACCCGCTCCCAGGTTTCGCCATCATCACGGGAGAACTCCATCACCGCCTCGAATGAGTCGGGCTCGATGTTCGCATGGATGAACCGGCCCAGCGGATAGCGGCCATCGCGCATTTGTCGGGATTTAAAGTTCATCACGTACTCCTCCAATCCGCCACTCAGCATATACAGGTCACCCTCCACGCCCACCGAGATCTCATAGAAGATTTCGGCCGATATGTCATAGAAGCGAATAGTCTTTCGGATCGCCCCCGCGTCCGGAATGACGCTCGTGACCAGGACAGATTCACCGAGAAAATACTCGGTTATATGCACAGAGTGTGTTGTCTCGATGACATCGCCCTCATCGTCGAGAACATCGTCATAAACATCCCAGGTCCCGACTAGGTAATCGATACGACTGCGAGCTTCCTTTGGCAGATCCGTTGTCTGCCCCCGTAAAGGTATGAGCATGAGCGTGAGAGCGAGAACAACAGATGCATAAATGAACGGTTTCATAGTTTTTCTCCTCAGCGCAACTCCCGCAGGAGCGATCGGATGGTCTTGCCACCTTTGCACTAATGAGACGCGCGTCGCACACCAGAGTTCGCCGAATGTCCAGCGTGAACCGCCCTCCCTATGACGAGTCCAAATATCTCGAGGCATTGCGACGCAAGGGTTCACCGTTACTGAAATATCTCGCCGAAACAGTCTAAACTACTTGACGGACCGACTCAGGGCGTGAAGCGGACGAAGCAAATACCGCTTTGTTAAAGGGTAAATTTGTCGCTCTTGATTTCCCCATACCCCCTAGTTTTGTTGTCTAGACTCAATCTAAACAGCGATATTTATTGCCAAATACCAAAAATAGGCAGAATATTTCAGGTAGAAGAATAAACCATAACGTTTCGCTCTTCTTGACATACCTTTAGGGGGTAAATCATATGACTAGTCTAATTGCACTTTGTGTAAGTATTGGGGTCCTTGGCGGGGTCGCTACATATCTAGCGTTGGGTCCGTTAGCAGGAATCCTTCTAATTTGGGGCATATTCATCGGTTGGGCCACCTTTTTCGCTATAGGCGGTGATACCGCAGCGCTCAAAAAAGCTATCACATGTAATGTCTTTGGCGCTATTTGCGCGTGGATTATGGCCATATTATTGCTTAGTACACCTTTGGGTGGTTTGGGGGCAGTAGGTGCGGCCATAGCTGTTGGTTTGACGGTCCTAGGAATGTGCTTAGCTGCGCATGTCCCAGCGCTTGATTCCATCCCGGCCAGTGTTTACGGCTATGCTGCCACAGCGTCTTATCTACTCCAGACTGACGGCGCGTTGGATACGGGTGCTTTGACAGGGGCTAATTTTAGTAATGCCCTTGTTATCACTGCAATCTCATTGATCGTTGGTGCTATCTTCGGCTTGGCATCTGGAAAGCTTGGAGGAATCCTGACGAGTGGTGACTAGTAATTTGCCGAGCATAAAGTTTATCCATTTATGGTATTTGAAAATATCTGCTCGGTAGAAGAACGGATTCACAAACAGCCGTATACCAATCAGGAAAAGTTACATCTTTACCCCGCTTCGGCGGGGTTTTTGTTGCAGTAGAAACATATTCGCTACTGGGCGAGGCTATGTGAAAATTCGTCGAATCTTGTGGCCGATGGGACAGCACTCCACATTGGCTACAAAGGCGTCTCAGATGAAATTCTAATTGCCCATATCGGCACTCGAAAATTGCCAGAGCCGGTGCAATTTACCACTGGCTCTTGTTGATTTGCGTTTTTACACAGCCTGGACCCATTGCGGACATGCGACGTGTCATATTCATTTGTTGTACGATCGATTATGGTAGCAATGGCAAAGCCAGGGTTATCTGGCAATTGACTGTTGCTTGAACTGACTCTGGAGAGGGCCATGAATCGACGATTCGTAGTAGCCGCAGCCTTTTTCGGCATTGCGGCCTGTGCCACATCCAGCCCGGAGGCACCAGAGCCTGTTGCGAACGCCGGAAACCCAGTGACGAACAGTAACCCGACTGCGGCCGAGGAACAGTTCGAGGTCGTTGAGGTGCCAGAGGTGCCCATCGCGGCAAACATGCCGGCCCCAGTCAAAGTCACCTGCCGTAGAGAGACAGAAATCGGCTCCCGAAGGGTGAAACGGATATGCCGTACGCGGTCGGAAATCGATCAAACGGAGGCGGCGGCCCAAGACACACTCAACGACTTGCAGAAAATGCAAGATCTACAGAGAACTCAGATTGATTACTAATTTGAGCTTTAACTCGCGGCTTACCCTGGCACTGAGACCTGCGCATTATAATGAACACTGCGTTTTCACACAGCCTCGGCCGTTTGCTGCCAGTGACAACAGCATTTTGCGCGCCAACTGACCGACCGCTCTTACACTGGAAGCGGTCATTGAGTTTTGATCGAATCAGACACTGTTTGTAATATTCGATACGGATATTCACAGCTAAATCGTCAATCCCATTTATTAGCTTTTTCTCCGAAGTCCCGGCTTACGACTGGCACGATGCAGAATCGCTGTCCAGTGGGCGCCTCCATCACGCACCATCTCTTTATGTTACCAATTCTTGTCGCACCCAATGACTCGAGCCTTTTCACCTCAGCTTCGATGTCATCGGCCTCAATATCGATATGCACGCGGCTGGGATGATCGACAGCCTGTACCTCAACATAGTTTTCGTCTTCGGGCATTCGCAGTTCTACGTACGGACTCTCGTCGAGGTTTGCCGCTGCCCCCGGCGGGGCACCGAGGGTCTTGCCCCAGAAACCTGCAGCCGCATCGAGGTCATCGGTTGCACAATCAATGATTATTCCCGCCAGTCTGCTTCGGTGCATCTCCTAACCTCCTTCGGACAGTTGTTCACTAAAATGATAGGACGTGATAGTGAAGCCCTGATTGAAGTAAAACTTGTGAGCCCGCCCGCGAGCCGTACCTGAATCGAGGTGGTACGTCTCGCAACCCG
>JBDLIZ010000496.1:0-4751 GCA_039714615.1 Pseudomonadota bacterium
TGTCGAAAGAGAGATTTGAGCGCACCAAGCCGCATGTAAACGTAGGGACGATAGGTCATGTAGACCATGGTAAGACGACGTTGACGGCGGCGATGACGAAGGTGTTATCGCAGCAGTATGGAGGGGAATTCAAGGCATTTGACCAGATAGACAATGCGCCGGAGGAGCGCGCGCGAGGGATCACGATAGCCACGGCACACGTGGAATACGAGACGGCGAATCGTCATTATGCGCATGTCGATTGTCCAGGGCATGCGGATTATGTGAAGAACATGATCACCGGTGCGGCGCAGATGGATGGAGCGATCCTGGTGGTCAGTGCGGCCGATGGACCGATGCCGCAGACGCGCGAGCACATATTATTAGCGCGTCAGGTGGGGGTTCCGTACATTGTAGTGTACATGAACAAGGCGGACATGGTTGACGACGAGGAGTTGTTGGAGTTGGTGGAGATGGAGATTCGGGACCTGTTGTCGAGTTATGAGTTTCCCGGGGATGACACCCCGATCGTGGTGGGGTCGGCGCTCAAGGCGCTGGAGGGAGACGAGTCGGAGATTGGCACGCCGAGTGTGCTCAAGCTGGTGGAGGCGATGGACACGTACATACCGGAGCCGGAGCGCGCGATAGACGGGGGATTTCTGATGCCGGTTGAGGACGTATTTTCGATTTCGGGTCGAGGCACGGTGGTGACGGGTCGAGTGGATCGCGGGATCGTGAGGGTAGGCGAGGAAGTGGCGATTGTGGGGATCAAGGAGACGATCAAGACCACCTGTACTGGAGTAGAGATGTTTCGCAAGCTGCTGGATGAAGGGCGCGCGGGGGACAATATTGGGGTATTATTAAGGGGCGTGAAGCGAGACGATGTGGAGCGTGGTCAGGTATTATGCAAGCCGGGCTCGATCACGCCGCACACGGAGTTTGAGGCGGAGGTGTATGTATTGTCCAAGGAAGAGGGCGGGCGGCACACCCCGTTTTTCAATGGTTATCGGCCGCAGTTTTATTTTCGCACCACGGATGTGACCGGCTCGGTGGATCTGCCCGAGGGGGTGGAGATGGTGATGCCTGGGGACAACGTGAAGATGCGAGTGAGTTTGATAGCGCCGATCGCGATGGAAGATGGATTGCGGTTTGCGATTCGAGAGGGGGGGCGCACCGTTGGTGCCGGGGTGGTCTCCAAAATCATTGAATAGGCGAGAACAGCTGAAAGGTGTAGGATTTACTATCCTTTCACTGGGCGCTAATAAAGCGAAATAACAGGCCAGTAGCTCAATTGGCAGAGCAGCGGTCTCCAAAACCG
The DNA here is from genome assembly GCA_039714615.1 of Pseudomonadota bacterium. GTDB lineage: Bacteria > Pseudomonadota > Gammaproteobacteria > JAAEPA01 > JAAEPA01 > JAAEPA01. The sequence continues at coordinate 1,298 of JBDLIZ010000496.1, forward strand.
CAGGTTGGGGGTTCAAGTCCCTCCTGGCCTGCCATTTGTAATGTTCGGTTCGCGTTCTGCGAGATAAATACCTGATGGCAGGAAAGATAGAAGTTCAAGATACCGCGTTTGACGCGATCAAGTTGGCGACAGCGCTGGTGCTGCTCGCGGTAGGTGTGGGCGTCTTTTACTATTATTCTGATCAATCTCAGCTGTACCGAGTGCTGGGGTTGTTGGTCGTCACCGCGGTTGCTATAGGTATCGCGCTTACTACGGGTAAGGGACAGTACCTCTGGGGGTTTTTACAGGAGTCCAGGGTCGAGGTTCGCAAGATGGTCTGGCCAAATCGCGCCGAGACCGTGCAGACCACGCTGATGGTATTTGTGGTAATCCTCGTTGTGGGAATATTTCTATGGTTGCTAGACATGCTTTTGAGCTGGATCATCCGCTTTGTGATTGGATAAAGAGGTCATAGATGGCTCTGCGTTGGTATGTGGTGCATGCATTTTCTGGATTTGAGCAGCAGGTTAAGCGCTCCCTCCAAGAGCGAATCAGAAGGTATGGCATGGAGGGCAGATTTGGAGAAATCCTGGTACCCATGGAAGAAGTGGTTGAAATGAAAGACGGCCAGAAAAGGCGTAGCGAGCGCAAGTTTTTTCCCGGCTATGTCCTGGTGCAGATGGAAATGGAGGACCAGGCCTGGCACTTGGTCAAGGATGTCCCTAAGGTGATGGGCTTTATTGGCGGGACCTCGGACAAGCCGGCACCGATTACGGACAAAGAGGCAGACGCCATATTACAAAGAATTAAGGACGGTGCCGACAAGCCAAAGCCGAAGGTGTTGTTTGAACCCGGTGAGGTGGTGCGGGTCGTGGACGGTCCATTCAACGATTTTACCGGTGTTGTCGAAGAGGTGAACTACGAAAAGAACCGGCTTTTAGTGGCAGTACAGATATTCGGCCGATCAACGCCCGTAGAGTTGGAGTTCGGTCAGGTAGAAAAGGGTTGATCCGTATTGTGAGCATGGCGGCGCCAGGGGCATTGCCGCCCATGGGGTCTGTGGACTGAACACAGAAATACCGAACTGGGGAGCCAAACGGCGTTCGTACCCGCTGGAGTAAAAACGACATGGCAAAGAAGGTCAAGGCATATATAAAGCTGCAGGTGCCTGCAGGCAAGGCTAATCCGAGCCCACCCGTGGGACCGGCCTTGGGTCAGCATGGTGTCAATATCATGGAGTTCTGCAAGGCGTTCAACGCCCAGACGCAGAACTTGGAACAGGGCATGCCCATTCCGGCGGTGATTACGGTATACAGTGATCGCAGTTTTACCTTTATCACCAAGACACCTCCCGCAGCCGTGCTACTGAGAAAAGCCGCGGGTATAGACAAAGGCAGTGGTAACCCGAACACCGCTAAGGTGGGTAAGGTGAATAGAGAACAACTCGAAGCAATCGCCAAGACCAAGATGGCTGATCTTACGGCGGCCGATATGGACGCTGCGGTACGCACCATCGCGGGTAGTGCGCGCAGTATGGGACTGGACGTGGAAGGGGTGTGACCATGGCGAAATTAAGTAAGCGGGTGAAGGCGATTCGGGGCAAGTATCAACGGGGCAGGTCCTATTCTTTGGGGGAGGCCTTAGGTATGGTTAAGGAGCTGGCCTCGGCAAAGTTTACAGAATCCGTGGATGTGAGTGTTAACCTGGGTGTGGATCCGCGCAAATCAGATCAAGCGGTAAGGCGTTCAACGGTATTACCTCACGGTACGGGCAAGACCGTAAGGGTAGCCGTGTTTGCCCAAGGGGCCAATGCCGAGGCAGCACAAGCGGCTGGTGCCGATGTCGTGGGAATGGAAGATCTTGCAGATCAGGTAAGAAATGGCAACTTGAATTTCGACGTGGCCATCGCTTCTCCGGATGCAATGCGCGTGGTAGGTCAACTAGGTCCGATACTCGGTCCTCGGGGCCTGATGCCCAACCCTAAGGTGGGCACGGTCACTCCCAATGTTGCGCAGGCCGTGCAGAATGCGAAAGCCGGCCAAGTGCGCTATCGTACGGACAAGGCGGGCATTATTCACTGCAGTATCGGTAAAGTGGATTTTGAGGTCCAGGCGTTGGAAGAGAATCTGAAAGCGTTGATTGCGGACTTGGTTAAGGCTAAGCCAGTGACTTCCAAGGGTATCTATTTACATAAGGTTACCATTTCCAGCACCATGGGTCCCGGGATTGCGGTGGATCATGGGATGTTTGCCGAGTAGTTGTCCTACCTTATCCACGCTAGGAGTCTGTCGGACTTAGGTGATCGTAGCGAGGGAAGGCCGGTTTGAGTCCGATTTTTTGATCATTTGAGGCGAATAGGGAGGCCTATTTAACGAAAATGATCGGGAAATCGGGCCGAAACCACTTTTCCGCAGTAGATTGACCCTAAGTCCGACAGACTCCTAGATATAGAGCTATCCGCTATCAGGGAAATTCGCTGCCATCGGTGCAAGTGAATGATCCCGATACCGGGTAGATGACTTTGGGCTTCGAGCAAGATGTCTCGTAAGCGTCCAAGACCGCAGGTGTGCCTCAAATAGTTTTGAGGTACTTAATTTAGGGTCAACTCCAGCCTGCGTAGACGGTGAAACCCGTGTTTGGAGTTCCGGCTAGGAGCTAGTCCGAGAATAGCGAACCTACTAACGCTTCCATTCTTGGACTGGCTCCTGGGTTCGCCGTATGGCAGTGTCCTGATCGAGATTGGGACAATCTTTGTTAACGGGGTTGAAAATCAAACCCCATACTATCTGGAGGGTAAGCTCGTGCCATTGAGTCTGCAGGACAAAAAAGAAATTGTCTCAGAGGTGGCAGAAGTAGCTGCAAATGCATATTCCGCGATCGCTGCCGAGTACAGTGGGCTGTCGGTAGGCCAGATGACAGAACTCAGGGCCAAGGCGCGTAACAGTGGTGTTTATCTTCGTGTGGTTAAGAACACTCTGGCGCGTCGGGCTGTGGAGGGCACTAAATTCGAGTGCATGCGCTCCGGCTTCATCGGACCGCTGATTTTGGCCTTCTCGCAAGAGGAACCGGGTGCAGCTGCACGTTTGGTGAAGGATTTCAGCCAAGAAAACGAGCAGTTCAAGGTGCGTTTGGTATCCCTTGGCGGGAACTTGCTTGATGTATCCGAGATGGATCGTTTGGCCAGCCTGCCTACCCGCGAACAGGCACTCAGTATGTTGATGGCGGTAATGAAGGCGCCAGTTGAAAAATTTGTCCGTACCTTGGCCGAACCTCATGCCAAGTTGGTGCGCACCTTTGCGGCGCTGCGCGATCAACAACAATCAGCAGCCTAGTGCTCTATCAATGTGATAATTACGGATTCAGCGTCCCTGTGGTGTTTCGCAGCAAGGCGCAGTGCGAAGGCAATGGCTGTTCCCTTGTCGAGCACTGGAACGCAGCGGCGGGACACCACAGGGACGCCCTTCGGGTTAGCTTG
>JBDLIZ010000497.1:0-4744 GCA_039714615.1 Pseudomonadota bacterium
GAACCATCCAATACTCAGTAAAAACAGGCGACTCGCTGTACCGAATCGCCAGACGCTTCAGAGTCAAATTAGCAGATCTAAAGCGCTGGAACGATCTTTCCAACACCAGCCTGCTTCATCCTGGCCAGACCGTCAAAGTGCATGTGGAGCTTACCCGCCAAAGCAGCGACAGTTGAATCATGGTCGCACCAACTCATCGTAATTAACCCACATCTCCCGGCGATCAGCGCTCTGTTTTAGGAGTCTGTGCAAAAAATCAAGCGACCTCACTTGATTAAGGCCGCCATATCCGGCATAAAAGACATCTCCGCGAGCAACGCTTTAGACTTTAGATCATGAACCTAAAAGGCATCCTAGATATAGCGGGACGCAGCGACACCGGTCGTGTGCGCACGCAGAATGAAGACAGCCTAGGCGAAGATGTCCAGATTGGGCTAGTAGTATTGGCCGATGGGATGGGGGGGTACAAAGGTGGAGAAATCGCCAGTTCTATGACTGTAGATACCATTATCGACCAGTTGAGAACCACAATTCCCGAAATATCCCCTGGCGAGGGAGATGAAGACACCAATTATTCGAGGGAAAGCCTTGCGGTCCGTGAATCGATCACCAAGGCCAACGAGAATGTATACAACGCAGCACAGAACCAGGCACAGTACCACGGAATGGGTACCACCCTAGTCATGGGCGTCTTCTATGATAACCGCATCACAGTTGCCCATATCGGCGACTCAAGGATGTACCGATTTCGTAATGACCGGCTAGAGCAGATCACAGTGGACCATACGCTACTACAAGAACTGGTCGACAGAGGATTTTACAGCCCTGAAGAGGCAAAGGCCTCGCTGAATAAAAACCTGGTGACTCGGGCCCTAGGTATAGAGCACTCGGTCGCGATAGACATTCAGGAGCTGCCGATCATTCCCGGCGATATCTATCTGCTGTGTTCAGACGGTTTAAATGATATGATCGATGATGATGATATCGCCTCCATTCTCAGGCTTTATGAGGATAACCTCGATAAAAAAGCCGATCACCTGATCAGCCAAGCAAACGCCAAAGGAGGTAGAGACAATATCTCTGTGTTACTGGCCAGACCCAATGTCGCTTTTCCCTCCAATCAATCTTGGCACCAAAAGGTGCTTGACTGGCTGCTTACGAAAAAATGATATAATCCAAGATCTTGCCTGTTGAGAGCGCCCGCACTCGACCCTTTAAAAAAATGCATGTCAAGGTAAATAATTACCAGGATTTGATGGATCTTACTTTGAATAGTGGTATCTTGTGATTTTACCATGCGGGTAAAAACCTATCTTGTACCTAGATCCTGCAAGTGATCTAGGTCCTACTCAAGTCCTATTTAAACCGGGGGTCATCCGATGAGTTTACTCGAGGGGAAGCGAGCATTAATTGTTGGCGTTGCCAGTAATCGTTCCATTGCTTGGGGCATCGCCCAGGCCATGCGCCGGGAAGGCGCTGAACTCGCCTTCACCTACCAGAACGAGAGGATGAAACCTCGTGTTGAAAAACTGGCCGGACAATGCGACTGCGACATCGTAGTTCCCTGCGACGTGCAAGACGACGCACAAATTGAAGCCGTTTTCGAACATCTGGATAATTATTGGGACCATCTGGATATACTCATCCACTCCGTCGCCTTCGCGCATAAAGAAGAACTCGAAGGCGACTTTTTAGACAATATGACCCGTGAGGGTTTCCTGATGGCCCATGACATCAGCAGTTACAGCTTCGCCGCCTTGGCCAAGGCCGGCCGACAAATGATGCATGGACGCAACGGGGCCATACTGACCCTGACCTACATGGGATCGACGCGCGCAATGCCCAACTACAACGTCATGGGTCTGGCTAAGGCCAGCCTCGAAGCCAACGTCCGTTATCTGGCGTATACCCTGGGGCCTGAAGGTATTCGGGTCAATGGTATTTCCGCCGGCCCCATACGCACCCTGGCAGCTGCCGGCATAGGAAACTTCCGCAAGATGCTCGACCACGTAGAGGAAAACGCCCCCCTGCGCAGAAACGTAACCATTGAAGATGTTGGCAATGTCGGGGCCTTTCTCTGCTCCGACATGGCAGCGGGTGTTACTGGCGAAATCACCTATGTGGATGCCGGTTTCAACATCGTGGGCATGACTGGATATTGAGGGTTGGTGAATGAATCCCCCACCAAGCGAGAGCCCTCGCTTCATGGGGGTTTATTCACAAACACGGATCGGATACATTTCATTGGAACTACGGTTCGATCCCAAGATCAAATCCTTTGGCGATTTTCAAGCTGATTGTCCACAACCTCATGACCATGACATTACGCTTAAAATACAGGCGGTTACCCTTCCTATTTGTGGGGTTGATAACACTCCATAGCATGACCTCACTGGCCTGCGCCCCCTGTCTATATGAAAATTCAGTAAACTACCCTACCGACCCGCACCCATTTCCGAGTCGAATAGCCCCTCTTTTGGAAAGCCAGGATACCGGTGCAGCCCCCCGCCAAAACGACATGAAACCACTAGACCTAAGCGGTATCGCTGTCCTATCCAATCAAACGAACACCTTATATATTGCAGCGGGTAGCAATCCTTCTACACCCTCGCCCCCCCCGACATATCGGCATGGACCACGCAGCGATACAGAGAAAGTATTCGACATAGATCGACAACTCGACGAGTCGCTTTCCGAATTTGATGGTAAATTATTGCGAGAAAAAAGACTGCTGGATGATCTGGAAGACACCACCAAGGGCGAGGGGTCATCAACCGATGGCGAAAGCGAGGGCAAAAGCCCTGGACAACTTTCCTCGGAAGGCAAGCTCGCTGATCCCGCTTCTAGGCCGGAAGAGCAGACGAAAACCACGTCCTCGGAGCGCAAAAATGCGGGGCAATCTGAACGACACGGCTCAGATCCTGACCCTATTCCGCCCGATATCCCCGATGGAAAGGACGATGACATCGTCGCCCGGCAGATACGCGAGGCCGCCGAAAGTGAACAAGATCCAGCCTTGAGGAATAAGCTCTGGGATGAATACAGGAAATACAAACAAAACACCGGCCCATAATTTCACGGCGAAGACAACACTGCATCTTGCGCTTTGCTTGCTGATCGTAGTTTCGCTTTTGGGGGGATGTAGTATTCCAAAAAAGTCGACGCCTGGACCCGCAATCAAGGCCCAGCATGAGATCCCTGAAGATCAGCTACTGGATATAGGGATCGCGATCTTCGATCCGGGAATACCTCAGGACAAAAAAACCCAGCAGCAAGAGAACGTATTCCCCGAGGTCAGAAAGGCCGAGGCCCGTTACCTAGCCTATGCCTTAAGGAACACCTTTGAGGAGACAAGCCAGTGGGGGGCGGTAAGGGTCGTCCCTGTGGACAGCCACACAACGGATGTATTGATCACGGGCAAGATCATCGTTTCTAGCGGCGAACAGCTGACCATGGAACTCGTTGTCAGAGATGCTACAGGCAGGTTATGGCTGCATAAGGAATATACGGATAAAGCAGAACCAGAGGCTTACGACCAGCATGGCCCCGTTATCGAAGACCCTTTCCAGGCCCTTCACAACACCTTTGCCAATGATCTGCTGGAAATCAAGAATAGGCTTGAGCAGAAGAACATCCATACCATTCGCACAACCTCTGAATTAAGATTCGCCGCCGAGCTTTCTCCGCAGGCCTTTGAAAATCACCTGTCCGAGAAGGACCAAGGTAGGTACACGATAAAACGATTACCAGCGAAAGACGACCCCATGCTGCATCGAGTTCGTAAAATACGTGAACGAGACCATATGCTCATCGACACCCTGGATGAACATTACGCCTCTTTCTATCGCGATATGGAAAAACCGTATCAAGACTGGCGCAGACATAGTTTCGAGGAAACCATGGCGCAACGCGAGACCGAACGCTCTGCTCACCAGCGACTGCTGCTGGGTGCGGCTGCCGTTATCGCCGGCCTGCTAGGCGCCAGCCAGAACAACAGTGTGGTCAGCACCGCAGGCACCTTTGCCGTGCTCGGCGGAGCGTCCGTGTTCATGAGCGGCTTGGACAAGCAGGCGCAAGCAGAGATTCATACCGAGGCCCTGCAGGAACTCGGCCAGTCCTTCGAGGCCGAGGTCGAACCGCTCGTTATCGATGTGGAAGGCAAAACAGTCACCCTGACCGGGTCGGCCGAGGCGCAATACCGGGCATGGCGTCAGCTGCTCAGACGGATCTACGCTGCTGAAACCGGGTTTGAGTTCAACGATATCCAAGACTCTGAACCGCCATCGGCAGGGCACCTCGACCCTTAGGATATCGATTGCATCCAATGCCAGATCCTAGCGAAGGCCTACTGCTCTGCAATCGTTTCATCCTGCGCAGACGCCTCGGCCAAGGCGGGATGGGAGAGGTATGGCTGGCGAGTGATAAGGCGTTGGAAGATCAGGTCGCCCTGAAAATACTGAAACCTTCACTGGCGGTTTCGGCAGACGGGATAAGGCTGCTCAGGGAGGAATGCCGTCATTCCCGGCGCTTGACTCATCCCAGCATCGTACGTATATATGATTTCCATTCCCATGAAACTCATCATTTCATATCCATGGAATATGTACCGGGCACGGATTTCCGCCGGTTCGTTGGCAGCCCCCCTATGGAATGTCTACCGAAACTACTGCCTGTTATCGATGCGCTTGAGTATTCGCATGCACAGGGTTTCATCCATCGGGATATCAAGACCTCAAACATCCTC
>JBDLIZ010000498.1:0-4739 GCA_039714615.1 Pseudomonadota bacterium
ACAAGGTTAGAGACGAGGCTGATACCGCCTATCCGCAAAGAACGCAGGGCTACGATCAAAATGAAGGAGATGAGAACCAATGCAACCGAAGTACCCAGCACCATACTTTTGATGTTCACCTCCGCAATATGTGAAAACATGACTGTAGTGCTAGAACCGTCTGTGCGTATCTCGGGGGCATGGGCGTGTAACCAAGCCTGAGCGCGTTCTTCCAGAGCGATGACCTCATTGGAGCGTAGCGTGCCCATGGTAACCGTCAGACGCGTTGCTGATTTATTTACATTGATCTGATTGTTGAGATCCAGGCCATAGGGCAACGACATTTCATAGAGCAGCAGATATTGCGCCGCTAAATTCCGCTCTTGCGGTAACCGGTAGTAGGCCGCATCATCGCCGTGCATATTTTTATTGAGCCGTTTGAAGGTGTCGGTGATGCTATTAACATGGATGACTTCCGGTTGTTGCCGATACCAATTGGCGAACGCTTCGAATTTTTCCAGGAAGGCAGGATTGCTAACCCCGCCCGTTTCCTTGGTGTTGAGGGAATAATTGATAGTGTAAATACCGCCTAGATTGTTCGAGATAAAGTCCGTGTCGGTGCGAAACGTGATACTTTTGTCAAAATATTGCACCATGTTTTCGTTCAACGCGTTGCGTGGAAGAAAAGATACCAGCACAACAACGACCAGCACTATTGACCAAAGCAGGGGATTACGGTGCCGAATAACAAAACCCGCAAAACGATCCATGGCATCACTGGCTTCTGTTTTAAGCTTGGGGTTGCGTACGGGTAATACCGCCATGAGGGCGGGTAAAAAGGTAATTGCCAATAGAAATGAAGCACCGACGCCCATGGCAACGATATTGCCGAGATCATGGAATGGTGGCGCATCACTGAAATTCAGACTCAAAAAACCGATCATGGTGGTGAAACTGGTCAGAAACACGGGCTGCATATTGACCCGCAGACTCTCTATAATGGCATCCCGTTTATTACTGCCAAAGCGCATACCGTGCAACAGAGTCACTAGGATGTGCACGGCGTTGGCTACCCCCAAAGTCAAGATGATGGTTGGCGCAGCGGAACTAGGGGGGGTGAGTTTGATCCCCAACCATCCGGCAAACCCCATCGCAGTCATGATGGAAAACAGGATCACCCATAAAGCAGAAAAGGTGCCGGTCCAACCCCGCAGCAATAAACCAATGCCGGCAAGAATGACGACCAAGGCGAGCGGTGTCAGGGTCTGCATGTCGTGTTGAGAGGCGGCAAAAAAAGCATTAGGCAGGAGCACGAGGCCGGTCATGTAAACATCGATCTGCGGAAAGTCTGCACGGATCTGCTCGGCCAGTTGATTGGCATAAGCAACGACTTGTGGATTCTCCGTATCCGGACTTATGCCGGGAAACTGAACCGTTACATTGACTCCTGCCACATGGGTCTGAGGCGAAACTAAACGATTCACCAACAGGGGTTCGGCAAGGGCGATCTTTCGGAGCTGCTGAATGGTCGAATGGGAAAGTGCCGATGCATTCTGATAAAGATCTTGTACGACCAAGTCATCACCTTGCGCGTAGGTGTGTTGGAAGTTGCTGATGGAATCGACCCGCGTTGAATACGGTACCTGCCAGGCGACGGTAGTTAATTTTTCTATTGCGGCCAGGGTTTCATTTGTAAAAACATTGCCATCCTTCGGCGCCAACACAAACAGAACGTTATCATCTTTAGTATAGGTTTTTTCCAATTTCTCGAACGCCAGAAGTTGTGGGTTTTCCTCACTAAAAAACGCGCGGTAATCGTTTGTGAAACCGAGAAAGCGACCGCCGCTGGCAACGGCAAATACGGCAAGTAACGAAAGCAGGATCACGGCCCAGCGCCAACGGATAATATTTTTAGCAAATGATTCTGTCATTGCGATTCACCGTATAAGGTTAAGTAGTCTGAAAAGTGGGTCAAGAAGGGTTCGGGTAAGTTGGCTTTTTTTAACAAGTACAGCTCCGAGTTATGCAAGCTCAAGTAGAGAGCCGCCTTTGCCAACTAGCTGGCCGGTGTCGATATGATCGTCAAGCCCCTTAGTGACACCGGTCAGTGCTTTTTTAAGCATGGGACGCATCATCACCTTTGCCATTAACCATCCTAGAGGGCCAAACTTTGGGACGAATTTTAATGTTATGGACAGCATGCATCGATCCTCGCCAAGGCTTTCCAGTTCGAAATGGGAAGTTGCTTCATTCAGTGGTAAGGCAAAATCAGATAGCTCAATGGTGTAACCTTTATTGGGCACGTAGCTTGTAATAGTCTCATTTAGGCTGGTGCCGTCATAAAAGTTACAGACACGTTGCGCCCCGATCCCGGTAGACTTTTGCCCAACTAGATTGGAAGACTTAACTCCCGGGTTGTATTTATAAACACTGCTGAAATCATCCAGGACTTTCCAGACTACAGAGGCATCGCTGTTCATCTCTCTGGTAACCGTTACACTGTGCATTTTAAATCTCCGTACATTAATAAAAGATGCTCCAAGGCCATCCGTTCACCAGCAATGAATCAAGCTGGGTTTATGATGCTAAAATAATCCCGGCATCTGTGATGGCTTTATCCATACGCTCATGCAGACGATCGCCGACTTTTTTCCAGGCGGATATTTCCTCTTCCAGCCGATCTTTCCATCGTATGATGTTGGGATAAGCATCGAAACGCATGTTGGCGCGTGCCATATGACTCAAGGGTGCGGCGAGATCGAAATCAGCTAGTGTGATGCTGTCACCAACAACGTAATTGCGGTGCTCCAGATGGGCATCTAGGATAGGTGCGAAGCGTTCAATACGGCGTTGCGCCTCCGCAATGCGGGTCTCGTCAGCGGCCTGCCCCACGAATAAACTAAACAGGCGCTCCTCAAGCAACATCGGTGGCGCCTGGCGAAAATGCTCTGCTGCCCAGAACATCCAGCGCAATACTTCATAGCGGTCATTGCCCGTGGGTAAGAGTCGCGTATCGCCCGACTTTTCGCATATATAAATCATGATGGCGGCGGCTTCCCACAATACCAAGTCACCGTCAACCAGTACCGGTACCATACCGTTGGGATTGATTGCTAAAAATGCCGGTGTCCGGTTTGCTCCGGAAAGGAGATCAATGTACACCTCCTCGACATTCATCCCCAGAGTTTCAATCACGGCGCTAACACGTCGGCAGCTTCCCGAACCTGGATCAACGTAGAGCTTCATTCTGTTCTCCTCACATTCGTTTCCTAGTCGTTGGTCATAATCTTAGGACCAAAACTAACGATCCGGAACCCTTGAAAAAAACACATGTGTGGTGCATTATCGCACCAATGATGAATTGGGATGATGTGCGTATATTTCTTGCAGTCGTGCGTAAAGGATCGATTAGGGCGGCTGCCGCTACGTTGGGCGTGAACCATGCAACCGTGTCGCGCAGGGTAGCGATGCTGGAGAAAAATCTCGCTGTACGTCTATTCGAAAAACTGCCGACCGGTTATGTCGTCACACCCGCGAGTGAGGAAATCCTTGAACTGGCTGAGCGAATGGAAGAGCAAGTCAACGCGCTTGAACGTCGGGTATATGGCCGGGACTCAAGCTTGACAGGGAAACTGCGGGTAACACTGCCTCAAATCCTGGCGACAGACCTGATCATGCCTAGCATCAGCCGTTTCGCTGAGTCTAATCCGGATATCGAGCTTGAGATTATCACGTCGTATGAGACATTAAACATGACCAAACGACAGGCAGACGTGGCGATCCGGCTCGTATATAAAGGCGCAAGTCCGCCTGAACACCTTTATGGCCGCAAACTTGCGAGTTTGAATTGTGCTGTATACATCGCGACACATATGCGCCGTCAAGCCACGGAAGTTCCGGGGACAACGGCCTGGATCAGAAAAGAGGATGACAGTCAACTTCCCGGTGCGGCCAAAAAGGCATTCGGTGTATCAAAAAAAGCCGACTACATTGTGAACGACGTACTTGTGCAAGCCGCCGCTACGCGTGAAGGGATGGGGGCAAGTCTGCTGCCTTGTTTCAGTGGAGACCCCAACCCTGAGTTGTGCCGCTTACCACCTGGAACTTCTTATCCTTATGGTGATCTTTGGATTTTAACCCACGGTGACTTGCGGCACACACCGCGAGTGCGAGCATTTAATGAATTCATGGCAAGTGAAATCAAAGGCATGCGGGATCTGCTAGAGGGAAAACTATATTGATCTACTTTACGCCAAAATTGTTCCCAGCGTTGTTTGGTTAGAACTAACGATCGCAAACTCAACACGACGCTGGCCCACTCGTGGTCCGAGTGCAATGCGATAGCCCCCTGTGTCAGGATAGATGTCGCCTCTTCTTGAGAGTTTTTGTTTGAATAAGGGGGCATAATGGGAAGGGAGGTTATTGTTCTGCGGCGCTATTGGCCCCGCCTCCCTGCGTTGCAGCTGAGAAAGAGATCCATGAGACAATATTCTGAAGAGTTTAAATCCAGCATCATTGCCAAGATGTTGCCACCGAACAGTATCCCGGTTCCAGACTTGGCCCAAGACACAGGTGTACCGAAAGACACGCTGTATTCCTGGCGTATCAAGCACCAACGATCCAATGGGAATGCCACCGCCAAACAGGTGTCCTCTGGTGGACTTAACCCGTCATTCCGCACACCGCCACTCGGTTTGAATATATTCCAAATGCCCCCATGATTGATCTTTTCGCAGAAGATAAAAACTCACATGGCAGCG
>JBDLIZ010000499.1:0-4739 GCA_039714615.1 Pseudomonadota bacterium
TGAAAGAGCCCTACATGAAAGGAGAAGCCGCTCCATCATGGCACCGAGTCATGTGCGGGCAGCCGCGAGGCTGCACGTGAAGCAGTTGACAGGGGAAGCGTAGGCCAGCCATTGAGCTCCGAAATCACCCATCCGCATTCAGGGGACACAATACTTAATTATGCTATTCTTAATTCATGGCTAGATTAGCAAGAGTCGTATTACCCGGATATCCGCATCATATTACACAGCGTGGTAATCGCCAACAAGATGTATTCTTTGAAGCGGGAGATTATGCCTATTACCTTGAGCTTTTAGTAGAGTGGTGTGCTTATGAGAAGATCGAAATCTGGGCCTACTGCTTAATGACGAATCATATTCATCTCATCGTAAAGCCAGGAAAGAAATCAAATCTTGGAAAAGCGATAGGCGAAGTACATCGCCGTTACACGCGGATGATTAATTTCAGGGAGAACTGGAAAGGTTATCTTTGGCAGGGAAGATTTGCCTCTTACCCGATGGATAAAAGCTGGTTATTGAGGGCTGCGGCCTATGTTGAACTCAACCCTGTTAAAGCGAGAATAGTCAAGAACGCCTGGGACTATCGCTGGAACAGCGTACTTGCTCATTTGTCAGGTAAAGACCGAGAGGGGATTATTCAACCTGAGAAACTGCTTTCTCTGACTGGTGATTGGAAAGCCTATTTGAAGGCAGCCCAGGCATATCGAGACAAAGAATTCGAGCAACATGAACGGACAGGAAGACCGCTAGGTGACGAAAGATTCGTTGAAAGAGCAGAGCGTCTATTAAAAAGAGATTTGAAAAAGAAGAAACCGGGACCAAAGGGAAAGGATAGTGATAACAATTGAATGTTGTGTCCTTATATTTGGCCTAATCTCTTATAGCGCTTCATCGCTTAGGCGGTAGTTGGCCATTCTTTTTCAGTCGTATTTTGACAGCTTCCCGCACATCTTGAGGAGTCCGGTCGCTGATTCCGCTTTCTTCACCCTCAATAAGCGCCGAACGAATCGCTTCGATCTCAGAGAATCGGGCCTGGTCGCGTCGGATAAGGTCGCGAATGTATTCGCTGTCATTGGTGAACTCGCCAGCTGTGATGCGCGCCTTGATCCAATCGTCCTGCTGGTCAGTGACGGTGATTGTTTTTCGTTTTGTGGCCATTTTGCTCTCCAAACAAGATGCGTCAATATTCATACTAATGATGTTGAATATCATACATTAATCTTGTTTGAAAGACGATACTCAAGTAATTTAGCGGTGATAAATAGACAGTCGCCAAAAAATGGCATCGATCGAGTTATTCGCTCGTGTAACACATTGTCTAGTATGGAAAAATATAATATAAGTGAGGAGCGGTCTTGGCCAAACCTTTTCCTGGCCCTGTGTGCTGGTGGATTACCTATGCGTTGATTCGATTTTTCAGTCAGATATCAATGGTTATGAAAAAGTGAGACTGGCATGGGTAATTGCAAAACGGCGTTCAATTTGCAAATTAGTAAAAATTTATTAATTAGTTGCCGAGTTTAGTCTCCGTAAGGAGGCTGTGCGAGCATACTGAGCAGCCGCCTGGCCCTTGTTGATCGGGTGCAAATGGTTCTAAACTAGCCTCCTAGTGACATGATCGAAAATTATGCGTATTACCTTCGTTCACCCTGCCGGTTTTAATTTCGTTCCCGGCCAACCCGACCTTTCAGTGCTGGCCAATCGCATGCCGCCCATCGGCATTCTTTCGCTTGCCGCGTGGTTGGACAAGCACGGCCATGAGACTTTTGTGCATGACTGCCTTGGCCCGTATGCGCCGCCGGGTATCGAAGAAAATGCCGATATCGTGCTGGCGACAAATCCCGAAACGATCGGTTTTTCCGCCACCACCTCCGGTTTCATGGATGCGGTGGAGATGGTGCAGTACATAAAACAAAAGCGCCCCGACATCAGAATACTGTTTGGCAATGTGCATGCCTCATCCATCGGTGCGCCGTTGCTGGAACATTTTCCTGAAATCGATTATTTATGCATCGGCGAGGGCGAGGGTGCGCTGCTCGATTATGCCAATGGCGTACCGGTTGAGCAGATAACCAACATGGTGTATCGCGACGGCAGGCGTATCGTGACCAATCCGCGTCGTCAGCGAATCCTCAATCTGGACGAACTGCCGTTTCCCGCCTATGAAAAACTGAAGGGCTTCCCCGACGCTTATCACCTGCCGCTGTTTTCTTACATCAAAAAGCACGGCGCGACCATGATCACCTCGCGCGGTTGTCCCTACACCTGTTCGTTTTGCGACCGCACCGTGTTCGAGCGCTTGTACAAGGTCAATTCCGCGCAGTATATCTACGACCACATGAAGCACCTGCGTGACAACTTCGGCGTGTACCATATCAATTTCTACGACGACCTGTTTACCGCGCAGAAAAAGCGTGTGTTCGAACTATGCGATCTGCTCATCAAAAAGCCACTGGGTATGCGGTTCAATTGTGCCATCCGCACCGGGCATACGTCGGATGAAATGCTGCAGAAACTCAAACAGGCAGGTGCGCTGATGCTGTCCATGGGCGTCGAATCTGCCGATCCGGTCATGATGGAGCGTCATAAGGCGGGCATCTCGCTTGAATTGGTGAAAAAAACCGTGGAACAGATTCATGCCGCCGGATTGCGCGCCAAGGGCTTGTTCATCTTCGGCATGCCGGGCGAAACGCCAGAAACAGTGAAGGTGACCAGCGACTTTATCCTTTCGCTGAACCTCGACGAGATGAACATGAGCAAGTTCAGTCCACTCTACGGAGCGCCGATCTGGGATGAGTGCATTGGCGGCGAGGAGGGTGAAACCATAGAAGACTGGCGTCTGATGAATTGCCTCAACTTCGTATTCCTGCCCAAAGGATTCAAGTCGCGTGAAGAAATGGACGCACTATATAACTGGCACATCTTGCGCTTCTACAACAGCAAGACCTATCGTCGTAACTTCGTCAAACGTTTGTGGCAACACCGCTGGAGCCTGTGGCACCTGCTCAAGAACCTGCCGCGCGTAATCCTGGCCAACCGTTATTTCAAATCCAACCAGAAACGGCTGGAAGCGATCAGGCAGAGCTTCCCCAAACATCCCCGCCAGCCCACCAATCTCATACCTCTGCTAGGCGAAGAACTCTATGCTGACAAGGTATCGACCGTGAAAGTGACCCTGCCGATCAGTGTGCTGAAGAAGTCGGTAGATGTCCCGCTGCAAAGTGTGGAGATGACGGAAGAGTAGATTACGCGCGTCGGCAATCAACTGTATATGTTCGCTGGCATGCTCGCGCATAATCTCACCCGCGAATTACAGATTCAGCTGACGCCTCGCGCCTCGGGGAACGACGGCCAAACGTGCGGCGCTTTGGTGTTTTCGAGAGATTGAAACATTGCGCCGCACCCTAATTCAGCGGGTCGGACGCATTATTCGTCCTGCCGGCAAGTTGATCCTGTCGATGAATAGCAACGAAAAGCTGGAAAATGAACTGTTGCATTCCCTCGGACTGCTCAAAGCGCTTGGCGACTGATCATCTTTCTCCGCGCCCAATCAGGCTGGTTATCCTTGAAAAACTGACACCTGATTACGGCCACCGCGCTTGCTCATGTAGAGCGCCTGATCCGCCCCCTTCACACACTCATCAATACTTACGGAAGGCTGAAAAACAGTAATTCCCAAACTCGCGGTCAAGGTGAAGCTGTGTCCTTCAAAACTACACGACGACGCTAACAAGGCCTGGCGAAATTTCTCCGCCACGTGTTGCGCGCCTTCCAAATCAGTCTCCGGCAGTAAAAGGATAAACTCGTCACCACTCCAGCGCGCTGCAATATCCTGCGCGCGAAGTGCATCACGAACTTTTTCAGCCACGGCACGTAGAGCAAAATCGCCGCACGCATGTCCATATTGATCATTTATATCTTTAAAGAAATCGATATCGATCAACACGATCGCAAACCCTCTTCCGGTACGCATACTACGCGCACGCTCATGTTTTGCCTGTTCGTAAAAACCTCGCCGATTAAGTAACTGGGTTAGCGGGTCTGTACTGGCTAGTTCCTCCAAGGTTTTCAATTGCTCAGCCAATTCTTTATTTTGATCGTCTAAAGTAATATTTTCGTGTAGCTTTTTGCTGAGCTTTTTTCCAACTCTTGACGCGTAGAGTTCAGCCACATCCCGGTCGGACATTCCTGATTGAGGCAATACCGGCGTCTCTGCATTGATCTCTTCCTTGGACACCTCATCGATGATGCGCAACATCTCTTCCACCTCAACAGGTTTGACCACAAATCGTGTCGCGCCTACCGCCATAGCTAATTCTTCATCTTCTCGATCGGTATATGTAGCGGTATAGAAAATCACGGGAATATGTTTTAGGTGCAGATCTTTTTTTATTTCGCGGCATAGTTGGTAACCATCCATTTCCGGCATCATGATGTCGCTGAGAACCATCTCTACTGATGTCTTACGCAGCACCTTGAGCGCTTCCACCCCATCAGCAGCCACATCCACCTCAAAGCCAGAGGATAATAAAGCGGTTTGCAACATGATGCGCGAATCTTCATTGTCTTCGACGATTAATATGCGCATCGTTACTCTCCAATCACCGCATTGATCTGTGCTACAACACGTTCGGGGTCGATCGGTTTTTCAATATAACCGTCACACCCGGCGGCCAGCAGTTTTTCGCGATCACCGGTCATAGCATAGGAAGTCATGGCAATAACGGGCATCTCGCCCC
>JBDLIZ010000500.1:0-4738 GCA_039714615.1 Pseudomonadota bacterium
TTTTACTGTTGTCATGAAGGCCTGGCAGATGCCTGCAGAAACCGACAAACAGAAGTCGACCAAGAAGGCTACCCTGGCAAACGCTACTAAGGATGCAGCGGAACCGCCTTTTCGGCTCATGACCCTGGCCGCCCAGGCTTTGCCCTTAGCCGACCAGTTAGAGAAAATCGGCAATCCTAATGTCTTGAGTGATGTATTTGTTGGGCGTCATTTGCTCATAGCGGGATACAAGTCCTCGAAGGAAAACGTTGAGGTTAATCTCAACAACCTTTCACCTGATGACTCCTTCATCAGTGAAATGAGGGCTAAAATGAACGTCCTTGCAGCCAGTGTTCCTGGCAAATAAGCGGTTTATCAATCATGCCATCTGTCTTTGACGGCCCCAAGAGGCGTCAAGACGCAATTAATAACCTACGAGCATCCCTGCCAGAAAATCCGCCTCCGGTCTGGGTCATGCTCTTTACCGCCCCCTCCAATGCGAGGTTTGAAGTAGCCCGAGTATCTGCAGAGGAGAAGGTGAAAACCCTCAAGGCAGCAGGAGTACCAACGGAGCTTGTTACAGATAAAAACTGGCGTAGATTTACCAGCTCCAAGCAGGCGCTTCTTTCATCTAGCACCCTCAAAATTGTCCAGTATCCCCTTCCCCGTGCAATTTCTAGTTTTCCGATAACAAACGATCTCGATATGGACTCGGCAAACGGTAGGCGTTTGCCTGCAGTATGTGAAGCAGTTGATATAGCGTTATCCGCCCTTGGCGGATGGGGGTCCAGGAAGCCAATTGCCGTAATTGGCGCAAAAGGATTTATCGGGAAACACCTGGTTACGATGCTAAGGGATCGTGATTGCAAGGTGCTCCCTCTCGACCATGGCGACTCCTTGTCCTCTTTGGCCGAAGCCGAGTTTGTAATTTCGGCAGCCTCGGCCGCAGGCTGTCTTACAGAAGATCACATTACGGAGAATCACATTGTAATGGACCTGGGATTTGAAAAAACTGGAAATGAATCCTGGGGAGGAAATTTAACGACAGGCGCCATTAAGAAAGCCCGCTATGCTACGCCTGTGCCAGGAGGAATGGGGCCTGCCCAAATGGCGGTCCTGATTGAACGCTATTTAAAGATAATAAAAGCGCCCGAGGAAAAAGAATAAGGTGAAGAATGCAGCTAATTCGATGCACAAAAAAGCTTCAGAAAGAAATGGGACTGAAACAATCAGGACTATGCAATGATGAACCGCGCTTCTCGTGTCTCGGACCGTGGCATGCAAACCTGATTCACATAGATCGGCGAAAATGCGTACTGTTCGTCAATGACAAGACCCTGTTCAATTTCATTGCGCCCGATGTTTCGAGGGCGCAGATTAGAGAACTGGATAAGTTGTTCAAGGATTACCTGAGCTGTGTGCTCGCCGATGAGAGTATTGCCGAGGCAGATCGAGTCAGGATACTTTCAGAGTACAACGAGGTGGGGTTCACCAATACGAACAGCAAAAGCGTACTCGGTTCGATGAATGAGCTGGCGTTTCATTACAAGTACAGCATCCTGGAGGCGGGCGGTGTGCATAGTCCAGCAGTGCCCGAGATCACCCGCCGTCTCAATCACATGCCTATGAGTTCTCTCAAATACGTGTTCCCCATCGAGGCGTTGCGAGCGATGTATCAAACTACGGAAAGGTAAACCGTGGGTTTACCTTTCTGGATATTCATAAACGATTTTTATCGGAATTCTTCGGTGCACACACAGTACACTGCCCAGTTTTCACACCCTGCGCCAACCCATATTAACCTATTGAATCAACACAATTTTCACCAACAATACCAAAGCCCCACCAATCCAGCATAATCAGTATCTTATTGATTTTACTGGCCCTCATAATCCCTTGGTCCCAGGTTCGAGTCCTGGCGGGCCCACCATCTCTCATAGAAATCATCGTGTTATGGCGTTTGGATAAAGGGATCATAGTCCCTTGGTGTACCTCATGGCGGGGAATTCCGGGGGGGCGTTCGACTCGGGTCGGCGACGCTCACCACCACCAAGTACAGCACCCACCCTGTCCACCCCCCATCTGAACTCCCTCGGCTCCGATCTGTCGCCCATTGGGGACAAACGAAATCTTTCTACTTTAGGTCGTTGGTTACTACAAATGGATCCTGCGTCGCCAATCAGTGACATGATGAGAATTTTTATCAGGTACCTGATTTAATCAAAACCACCTAGGCATTTGTTCTTTAACGATATAGAAGTAAATGGTATGAGTGTTGCATTGTTTTTCTGGTTAATGAAACTCAATGTCCTGCGTGGCATTCAACGTTTAACAATATGGCTTTTATGGGAAGCACCCCGATGGGTTTAACTATCACAAGAATGGATAAGAATAATTATTCTATTAGCGGCCCATTCATGATCGAGAATGTTTCTGGCGCATGGATGGACATGCAGCATATTTTAAGCGGCGACCTATCTCCTGTTCTGGATATGAGCGAAGTTACCGAGATTGACAGTGCGGGGTTGGCCATACTGGTCAGACTGATTGACAACGCACATAAACGAGGCCTAACTATTCACTTCAAAAACATACCAGAACAGATGCAAGCCATAGTCGAGCTTCACTATCTACGCTCCAACCTATCAGGGAACGAGCGGGGTAACTTTTCTGGCGTCACCGGGTCCGAGCCCAACAGAAAGGAAAAGTGCCTCTTGTTCCAGTAATTATTTACCGACGCTCCGCAGCGTCCCGTCCGGGTTCAGTCCGCAATCCAACGTCACCACGTCCACTCCATTCATGATCCTTATCGTCAGCCCATCATCAGCGAGTTTCTCGATTCCTTCATACTGAGCTCCCGGCGTAAGTGAGGCACGGTGTCTCTCAAAACATTCAAGCCCCAGCTTGGGATCGATATCCGAGGCGGAGTGCTGTCGATCACAGGCGAAAAGAAATACCGTTAGGGCGAGGTAACCGATTGTGGTGAGGATTCGCATACTCTGGGGCTCCTATCAGTTTATAGCTGAAGCAAAGTGTACTGGATGACGCGTTGAACTGCCCTTGCCAGATGCTCCCAGGTTCAAGTCCTGGTCCGCCCACCATCTCTCATATAAATCATGGTGTTATGACATTGAGGTGTGCCCATCTCATATATCACACACTCGCATATTCAAGTTTTCCGCGCATGATGTCGAATATGTTCTGAGGTGGAAGGGGACGCAGCCCAAATTTACCTCCTGACGGTAGATCGAGATCTCCATCTGCTGGTCAGGCATTTTCAATACCAGCAGTAAAGTGTGATGGTTATGTTGCTGTAAATCTGTCTGGCGCTGGGGAAAACCTTACAGGAACCAACATCTGGAGCTATATAAAAGATGAATGCACCCACAATCGGGATGACGACTGGAATCAGTGCCACCTACAAGCGACTGGTCGACAGCCTGTGTACCACTCTCTGGTGCCTGTTGGCATGCACTCTGCTGTCCAGTTGCGCTGTTGTTGACAAATTCCCGGTATTTTCAAAGCCCGAACCGGTGCCGGAGATCCGTGCACAGAAGCCCTCACCACTCCCGAAGAAGTTACCACGCGTCACAATTCTGCAAAGTGATGATATTCAGGCCTATACAGGCATCACAGCTGAACTGGTAGCGCAGCTTCCCGAAAGCCCGGCCATCCTCAACCTGCATGGTGAACTACCCTCAAGCAAGGAGGTTATTGACAAGCTCAATCAATCCGGGAACAAGCATGTCGTTGCAATCGGGCCGTTGGCGGCGCAGGCTGCCAGGCAGTACACCGATGGCCAGGTCATTTTCTGCCAGGTCTTCAACTACCTGGATCTCGGATTGACAGCAGCTCACATGCGGGGGGTGAGTATGTTACCTCCAGCGGAGCTTCAATTTCGCGCCTGGAAGAATCTTGATCCCGGGCTACAGCGGGTGGGCGTAATCACCGGTCACGGCCATGAGGCTCTGATCGATGAGGCACGCAAGGCAGCACAGCATCACGGTATCGATCTTAATCACCTTGTAGTGCAGTCTGACAAGGAAATGCTACATGCATTCAAACGCCTGACTCCCGAAATCCAGGGCCTGTGGCTGGTGCCGGATGACCGTGTGCTGAGTCTGCGAGTACTGCGTGACATCATGGCCTACAGCGTCAAGCATCATCGGCAGGTTGTCGTCTTTCACCCGGAATTGCTGCGGCTCGGTGGACTGATGAGTGTCGGCAGCATGGATTCAGATGTCGCGAAACAGGTCATTACTGCACTGCGTGATACATCACGTCGCGACAAATCATCTGCACCTACCCTGCTGCCGCTTAAGGAGATCCGGGTCGAGACCAATTCACTGGTTGCCCAGGAGCTTGCACGACAATATCGGCCGGTGTCCCGGGTAGCCGCAGATGCCCCGTAAGACCTCCCCGCTGACAGTAATCGATTCATTGTTATCGAAAGCGCGCGCTATTTTCCAGCCAGGCAAACAGGTTGTATATGCTCTTCTGCCCAAGGGCGGGCAGCGCTTGCAACGGCTGATCCGCCAACTAGGACAATGGCGAGGCAGCCGGGGAAGTCATTACTTGCAGACGGAAAGAAAGCGTCGTTGGAGTCTCCCGTTCCGACACACGCGCAGCATGGTGAGTGACATTCTCATCCTGCAACTGGTATTCACGAGCTTCCTGGGATTGCTGGCAATCGGCGGGTTGTGGGTGATCTCGCAGACCGTCATCCAGGACAACCTGCAGAAATGGGCACAAGCCTGGA
>JBDLIZ010000501.1:0-4737 GCA_039714615.1 Pseudomonadota bacterium
GCCAGCTCTGCAATCCTTACCGGTAGTGCTACGGTTATAGCGGATGATCCTTCCCTGAACGTGCGCCTAAGCGCCCTGGAACTGGGGATCGAGACCGAGCTGCGGCAACCACTGAGGGTGGTATTGGATACGCGACTGAGTGCCCAACCCCAGGCCAGGGTGTTCGGGTTGCAAGGCCCCTGTATGGTGATCACCGCCTCTGAGGATCGGCAAAGGATCGAGGGACTGCGTTCGGTGGGGGCTGAGGTCCTGCGGGTACGCCCTGGTAGCATGGGGGTGCATCTCGGCGATGTTATGCGCGTGCTGGCTAGCCGAGAGGTCAATGAACTTCATGTGGAGGCAGGTTCCACGCTAGCCGGCGCCCTGGTGGCTGAAGGATTGGTGGATGAGTTCGTAATCTATATGGCCCCGCATCTGATGGGAGATGAGGCCCGGGGGTTGGTGCATCTCAGGGGGTTGCACTCCATGAGCCAGCGCGTTGCTCTGAAGTTTCAGGACGTGCGAATGGTTGGCGATGATCTGAGGATTGTTGCTACCCCCCGTGTCCAAGCCTACGAGGAGTGATCTTCTGGGCCAGAGGGGGGATCCCAGGTAAATTGTGGGTATTTGGTTGAAGAGCACGCTAATGAGACAATGAGGAATGTTTACCGGACTGGTGCAAGCGATTGGAAAGATCAGGGCGATAGAGTCATCTGGTCTCGACCGTTGTTTCGAACTGGACAGCGGCGAGCTAGATCTATCGGCTGTGACTGTCGGTGATAGCATTGCGGTCAGTGGGGTATGCTTAACCGCTACTGCCAAGCGAGCTAGGGGGTTTCGGGTCGATGTCTCCAGCGAAACGCTCTCCTGTTCAACATTCGCAGATCTCGGGGTGGGTGATGAGGTGAACTTGGAAAAATCACTGACCCTATCCGCGCCGCTGGGTGGTCACCTGGTCAGTGGCCATGTCGATGGTATCGGTATCGTAACAGGGCGCCGGGAAGAGGGGCGCTCGATACGCTTCACGGTCTCGGCCCCTAATGCCTTGGCTCGCTATATCGCCGCCAAGGGTTCGATTTGCATCGATGGTGTCAGTCTGACGGTCAATTCTGTCAGTGGCGCAAGCTTCGATATAAACATCATTCCTCATACGCTGCAAGAGACGACTATCAAGGATTACCGCCAGGGCACTCGAGTCAATCTTGAAGTTGACCTGGTGGCCCGTTATCTGGAAAGGCTGTTGCTCGGTGAACGGGCTGCAGCACCCGACGGGCTGGGAATAACAAAAGAATTTTTAGAAAAACATGGTCTTATACGGGGATAACGCTAGGAGCCTGTCGGACTTAGGCGATCGTAGCGAGGGAAAGACGGTTTGAGACAGATTTTTCGATCCTTTGAGGCGAATAGCCGGAGCGTGTAACGAAAAGGATCGGGAAATCTGTCCAAATCCGGCTTTTCCGCAGTAGATTAGTCCTAAGTCTGACAGGCTTCTAGATCATAACGATATGATTTTTAATAATATCAATGAGATAATCGACGATATCCGTTTAGGCAAGATGGTGATCATCGTCGATGACGAAGAGCGCGAGAATGAAGGGGATCTGGTCATGGCGGCGTCTATGGTGCGCCCTGTGGATATCAACTTCATGGCCCGTTACGGACGTGGCCTGATCTGCCTGACCCTCAGCCGCGAGCACTGTCGACAATTGAACCTACCTTTGATGGTGGGCGGTACCGATGAAAAGCGCACTACCAATTTTACGGTCTCGATAGAGGCTCGTGAAGGGATAACGACGGGGATCTCCGCCTATGATCGGGCTCATACCATACGTACTGCCGTCGCGCCCAATGCCCGTGCCGAGGATATCGAGCAGCCGGGACATATCTTTCCGCTGATGGCCCAGCCAGGGGGGGTGCTCACTCGTGCCGGGCATACCGAGGCCGGTTGTGATCTGGCTCGTTTAGCCGGCTTGGAGCCAGCGTCGGCGATT
Organism: Pseudomonadota bacterium; assembly: GCA_039714615.1. GTDB lineage: Bacteria > Pseudomonadota > Gammaproteobacteria > JAAEPA01 > JAAEPA01 > JAAEPA01. The sequence goes on from JBDLIZ010000501.1 coordinate 1,971, forward strand.
GTGGAAATACTCAACGAAGACGGCACCATGGCGCGCCGGGCGGACCTTGAGTTGTTTGCCCAGGAGCATGGATTGAAGATAGGTACCATCGAGGACCTAATCCGCTTTCGTATCGAGAACGAAAAGACCGTTCATCGTATCGCCGAGTGTCCCTTCCCCACCGACTTTGGGGAATTCAAGTTATTCGCTTACCGGGAAACCACCGGTAATGAAGGTGTGCACCTGGCCGTGGTTAAAGGTCAAATAAATCCTGAGTTACCCGTTCTGGTGAGGGTTCACCTGGAAAGTACTTTATGTGATGTGTTGTCCTCCAACGTCGAATGCTGTGGCTGGCCCCTGCGTGATGTCATGCAAAGGATCGCTGATGAGGGCCGGGGGGTCGTGGTTCTGCTGCGTATCCAGGATGAGTCTATCGATCTCGTGGAACAGATCAAAAACCTCGATTTTAAACCCGATCGAGAGGGTCAAAAAAGGCACAATGGTCCACCCGATCGTCGGATATTAGGTATCGGGGCGCAGATCCTGGCGGATCTGTCGGTGTCTAAGATGCGTTTGCTCAGCGCGCCACAGCGGCTTCACGGGCTAGGCGGTTTTGGCTTGGAAGTGGTTGAATACATCGCTGAGTGAACACCGGGCCCTAGGTTTTTTTAAAAATTCAGAAACAATGCTGTCAATATTAAACTTATGAGTAACATTCATTCTATAGTAGGGGATCTGCGGGCCGAAGGTCTGCGCTTCAGTATCCTGGCCACCCGTTTCAATGCCTTCATCGTGGATCGTCTGGTCGATGGCGCACTGGATGCCCTGCGGCGCCACGGCGCCAAAGATTCCGATATCGAACTTATCTACATACCCGGTGCATATGAATTGCCCCTCACGGCCAAGGTGGTGGCAAGGCGCAAAAAAAGTGATGCAATCATCGCTCTGGGCTGCATCATTAGGGGGGCCACCCCCCATTTTGATTATATTGCCGGCGAATGCTCGAAGGGCTTGGCCACCGTATCTCTGGAGTTTGACCTTCCCGTTGTTTTTGGGGTGTTGACTACGGAAACGATTGAACAAGCTATCGAACGGGCCGGTACCAAGGCGGGTAACAAGGGTGTAGATGCCGCCATAAGTGCCATGGAGATGGCCAATCTGCTGCGCCAGCTTGGTGGTTGATTCCTGCCAAAACATGTCTCGTCCACACCATCCACATCATGCTCGCCAATGGTCTCGCCGGCTGGCGATGCAGGCCATATATCAGTGGCAGATGACGGCTCAGGATCTGGTAGAGATCGAACGCCAGTTTTACACTGATGAGAATCTGCACAAGGCCGATTTGAGCTACTTCCGTGAATTGTTGCATCAGGTGCCGGCCCATCTGGAAGAACTGGATATGCGTCTCGGTAAACATCTCGACAGGCCGGTTGCGGAGGTGGATCCAGTAGAGCGTGCAGTGTTAAGAAATGGTTGCTATGAATTAATTTACCGGCGCGATATCCCTTATAAAGTGGTCATCAACGAGGCCATTAGGCTGACCAAGAAATTCGGGGCGGAACATGGTTATAGATTCATCAACGGGGTGCTCGATGGGGTAGTGAAAGATTTGCACAAATCTTCCGCCACCAGCAGCCCACAGCGCTGATATCGATTGGTCTTGCCCATCAGATGCCTGGCGAATTTGAGATCATCGACCGTTATTTCAAAAGAAAAAATCGCCGTAAGGATGTGGTCAAGGGTATTGGTGATGATGCAGCCGTTTTAAGGTCTGATGCAGAAAAGGATCTGGTTGTTACGGTGGATACCCTGGTCGAGGGCGTGCACTTCCCGCTGGATACCGATCCTGAGGCGATTGGGTTCAAATCCCTGGCGGTCAATCTGAGCGATCTTGCCGCCATGGGGGCAACCCCAGCTTGGTTTACCCTTTCGCTAACCTTGTCTTCAGTCGATGAGTCATGGTTGCAGGGCTTCGCCAGCGGATTATTTGAATTGGCTGACCGGTACGGTATGGATCTGGTCGGCGGTGATACGATCCACGGTCCCCTCAGTATAAGCATAACGGCCATGGGTTTCACACCCGTCTCCAAGGCCCTGTGCCGCAACGGTGCACGAACCGGTGACGCCATTTTCGTAACGGGTGTGATCGGGGATGCCGCTCTGGGATTGGCGGCAGTGCAAGGGATACGGGCATTGGATGGCGGCAGCCTCGAATATTGTCTTTCACGGTTGAATCGACCGACTCCCAGGCTGGATGCGGGACAGTTACTATTGAACATTGCCAGTGCGGCGATCGATATCTCGGACGGTCTAGTCGCCGATCTGAACCATATTCTCACCGCCAGTGAGGTGGGTGCGAGCATCCAGCTCGCTGCCATTCCTTTGTCCCAGAGCTTTATTGAGGCCTGTGATCATGAACCTGAATGGCAGACGGTTCTGACTGGCGGTGATGATTATGAGCTTCTGTTTACCGTACCCCAGGACAAGGTACAAAAGCTCATCAAGGCTACCGCATCATTGAGTTATGACATTACTCGAATTGGCCAGATCGAACCGCAACGGGATCTTCGTATATGGGGCAGGGATGAGCAGGAATACGTCTTGGAAACAGCGGGTTATAAGCATTTTGCTGGCTAGACCCATCGATCCGGCATCACCTGCCCTCCCACCAACCCTATTTGAAAACGCCGACAGGCTCCTAGGAGGCTGTCCGAGAATGAGCCAACCTACTGCGGACAAGTCTGGCTGGCCGGATTTCCCGTTCATTTTCGTTAAATATGGCCAATAT
>JBDLIZ010000502.1:0-4729 GCA_039714615.1 Pseudomonadota bacterium
GATGCCGCCGGCAAGTCCGGTGGCCAGAAGGAGAAGCTGGCCTATACTATTCTGGCCTCGGCACTGGCCTATCAGTTCGGTTTAGAGTGGGGCAATCTTAGATCCCGATCGTTTCGTTTCGTGGTCATCGACGAGGCCTTCGGAAAAGGTTCTGACGAGTCCACACGTTATGCCCTGGAGTTGTTCAACAAACTCAATCTGCAATTGTTGATCGCCACGCCATTACAGAAAATCCACGTCATTGAAGATTACATAAACGCCGTGCATTTCGTGCACAATGAAGCTGGGAGCAACTCCGTCATTCACAATCTTACGGTTGAGGAGTATAGAGAGAAAAAGCAGGAATTTCGTTCTGGGAGGATTATCTGAGTAACGAAAGCCTTCAGTTGAATTCATGATCACCCCGGATGAAATCAAGGCCCGGGCGCTAAGGCTTTGGAACAGCGGCCGGGTGCTGCGCGCCTGGTTGGGGGGCGATGAGGTTTTCCCCTTGACGCTGCCTGCGGGCAGACCCACCGCTGCGCAGCTGCTTCGAAACTTTAGTAAAGTACAGGGTTGGAAGGCGGACTTGGAGGCTGGATGCAAGTGCCGCCTTGATTACGGTTATCGCATCGAGTACGCCGAGATCAATCACCGAAAGCTGGGTCGTCAGCGCCTGCCGAAACGAGTGATATTCGATGCCGTGGATGATCTCGTGGCCTATATCCGAAAAAGAGCTGAGCTTACACGCTTTGCGCGTCTAGCAAAAAACATCCGATATGATCAGCCGGCCCTGACGCACTGGATCGAACGCTACCCGATGAAGGTACTGGAACACGAAGAGGACTGGTCACGGCTGTTGGCCGTGATCGCCTTTTTCAAGATCAACCCCGTGCCAAACCGTTACCTGCGCGAATTGGATATCAAGGGGGTGGATACCAAATTCATCGAGCGGCGCAAGGGCCTGATTGCCGAACTGCTGGATACCGTGTTGCCAGCCGATGCCATCGACCCTGGCATTACCGGGCTCGCTAGCCACGGCTTCGAGCGCCGCTACGGGTTGAAATACGACCAAGCCACTATCCGTTTCCGGTGGCTCGATACCGGGATCGTGCAATATTACGGTGAGTTGGACGATCTATCCGTTCCTATAAGCCGGTTTTCCAACCTTGATCCGCCATGCCGGCGGGTGTTCATTACCGAAAACAAGATCAACGGTCTCAGTTTTCCGCAAATGCCCGAGAGCATGATTATTTTCGGTCTGGGATATGGTATTTCTAGCCTGAAAAACGTGGAATGGCTGCACTCCAAGGCGATCTACTATTGGGGCGACATCGACACCCATGGGTTTAGTATATTGTCGCAACTTCGAGGCTATTTCTTGCACGCTAGATCATTTCTCATGGATCGCTCCACCTTGGAGCGATTTCAGAAGGCCTGGGTACAGGAACAAGAAACCAAGCGTTTCATCGGTGAACCGGAACATCTCAGCGATACCGAGCGGCAGCTGTATCGTCTGCTTCACGATAACCGTCTAGGTAAGCGGGTTCGGCTGGAGCAGGAACGGATCGCATTCGAATACTTGGCAGAGCGCTTGGGCAGACTTCAAATGATTAACGACTAGGGAATAGGGCATGGATATGGTCTATTTCTATTATATGTTGCTTGGTGCTATCGCTGGGTTCTTCGCGGGTCTGCTCGGTGTGGGTGGCGGTCTGGTCATCGTTCCCGTGCTAGCGATGATATTTACTACCCAAGGGTTCGGGGACTCCGTCATCATGCATCTGGCGGTGGGAACCTCACTGGCCACCATCGTGTTTACCTCGATCTCGTCTGTCTGGGCGCATCATCGACATGGGGCCGTTCGCTGGCATGAATTCATGCGTCTTGCCCCGGGCATCGTCACCGGAGCCTGGCTGGGGGCGACGGTGGCCAATATGCTGCCCACAACGATGTTGCGAACCGTTTTCGGCTTGTTCGAACTCTATGTCGCCATTCAGATGACTTTGAATATTAAGCCAAAACCACATCGCAGATTGCCCGGTCATCCGGGGATGTTTGGGGTGGGAAACGTGATTGGCGGGATTTCTGCCATTGTGGGGATCGGTGGCGGCACTCTGACGGTACCCTTTCTGGTCTGGTGCAATGTATCGATACGTGAGGCCGTGGCCACGTCCGCGGCATGCGGTTTGCCCATAGCGCTCAGTGGTAGCATGGGATTCATGATCAGTGGATGGAATGAACACGATCTGCCTTTTTATAGCATAGGATATCTACACTTGCCGGCGCTCATAGGTATCGTGGCCGCGAGTGTTTTAGTTGCCCCACTGGGTGCCAAGTTGGCTCACTGGTTGCCGGCGCAACGTTTAAAACAGACCTTTGCCGTAGTATTGTATATCCTGGCGGCTTATATGTTATTGGGTTGACAGCTCAGGGCTTTATTTGTAATAACTTCCCAGCGCGGCTGAAGACATCGACAGGCAAACCGAAAGCAAGCTTGAGTGCGATATCCTTATCCCATGTATTGTCGATGCCGCTTATCTGCCAGGCATCGCTTAAGCCGATGTGATTGATGTGATACCAGGGTGAAACCAGGGGAAAGAACTGCAGTGGCCAGTCGGTTCCATAGAGCATGCGATCTATGATCCCGTTTACTTGCATTGCCTGAGCCAGATCATTCAACTTGTTGATCTGGGTCAGGCTGGAGATATCCGCATACAGATTAGGGTAGTCCTGAAACATGGGCAATATGCGCGCGAAGTTATCCTGGCCTGCGGATTGTCCGGTAGTGGCAAGGTGGGCGGCGATGACGGTTACACCCTGCTCGAGCGCTAGCTTGAGTCTTACTGGGTCAGCCAGTTCGTTGCGAGCATTGGCGAAGGAATTTTCCATGCCGGTATGGGTGAGCAGCGGAATACCAAGTTCGGCCATTGTCTGGTAAAAGGGGATATGCTGCGGGTCAGCCGGGTCGATATTCATTATAGATGGGATCCATTTGATCAATACGGCACCCTCTCGGTGGGCCATTCGCAGGCGCTCGATGGCATCCTTGCGATTAGGATTAATGCTGGCGCCAAACAGAAGATTATCAAACCGCGCCGTTTCTCTGGCAACATAGTCATTAGGCACAAAGATCTGGGTCAGCGTTTTATCCAACACACCTTTGTCATTGATATACCCGTCCATGGCAAGGATCACTGCCTTGCTGATCGTTTCAGAAGCGGCGATCTTACTGCTCAGTTTGTCGAACAGTATACGGTCCCCATGTCGTTTCAGTTCCTCTTCCGTGACGTCCATGGCCCACAGGTAGAATGGAAAACGGAAATTGCTGCGCATAGCTTCGTTGATATAACAACCGCTGTCTCCGTAACCCAAACCGGCGACATGGACATGCATATCGATGATGGTTTTACCTGAACTGGGTTTAAGGCTGTCCAGTTTGGTGTTGTGTATCGCTGTGTAAGCGCTTAGCGTGATAACGGAAAGGAACAGTAGTATTAGGATACGCACTTCGGGTTGCACTATTCGAGGGCCAGCATGATTATCGAAAATATAGGAAAAGCAAAAGAAAAGACCAAACTCCGTCACCTTGAGCTTTTTCTAAAATCTCAAAAATTAGTGATAACTTCGGTTTGGGTGAACCCCTCGCCGAGGGTAAAACTAAATCTACGTGTTGATTAAGTCAACCCCTGTTACTGAGCGACATTTGACTAGAGGCGCTGCATTTTCAGGGTATGCCGTGCCCTTATGCCAACGAACGGCCCAGGCCGAGAGAGATTTGCTTGTGTTCTCCCTTGGTGGTACTAAAATGACCGGCTCCACCGGTTATCGCTCGCTTGACGGGTTTGTCGACATCAACCAGCTCATAGCCTTCAGTGGTCACCATTTGCTTGCCGAACTGTCTGTCCTGGTTTTCGTGGTAACCCGGCTTATCATAGAAGTCGAAGGTTTGGGTGGAAATAACCCAGGGGCCTGTCTTGGTATTCATGCCGTCGCCGACAAAATACCCACGGCAGGTCCATTCGCCGATGACCAGGTCAGGACGGACCGGGTTTCCCTGTTCATCTACACCCTCATTGTAAGTATCAAAAAATCCTTTTTCGTAGATGTAGCCGTGAGTGACAAAAGCATTACCGGCTTTGGGGCTGCCGTCATCAAACACGGGGGGGCCTCGTCAAAATTGAAACGAGTATGGTCTTCAGCAACATCGACATGTCGCGTCTGACCGTACCAGATATCGGCATCTTTACCCTTGTGGCCATACTCGCTGGAATGACCTGGAAGCGAAAAAATCAGTATAGCAAGCATAGCAAGTATTTTTACAATACCCTGGCTGGATAAGCGGGACTTTCCAAGTTGGAATTGCATAACATAGTCTCCTTCATTGCTTAATAAAAAGTGTGGTTGATCAATATTATGTTGATTGAGCTGTCAACCACGGTTCAGAGTCTTGTTCTCAACTCAACCTACATTTACGAAACAGTGATATCCGCTACGGCATTCATCTCTTTATCGGGCGTAGCGGAATCCTTAAGCAACTGCTCGTCACCAATAGCGAAAGCGATTTCCTGACCGGTCTCGTTGGCAGCATGGAAAAATCCAGGCAGGCGAGGTCTCATGCCTGTGAAGCACAACCCGGGATACGCTTCCAGTTGTTGGACGAAGCCGCTACGCGGAGAAAGGCCTCGACGTCTGATTCAATCTAAAATGTAACCTCAGGCCTTCGAAACGAGGGGGCATTCATCCACGA